>JBIPLZ010000027.1:0-12308 GCA_044369395.1 Flavobacteriales bacterium
TAGGGCTGTGAAATAATTTGTCCTTGAGGTTCAAGCACGAGATCATTTTCCATCAATGGAGCAACAAGTAGTAATGCCGATAAAAATTGACTGCTCGTGGATGCATCGATTGGAATTTTTCCACCTTTCAACTTCCTACCGCGAATAATCAATGGAGCAAAACCCTCTTTCTGTTGATACTGAATGTCGGCGCCTAACAAACGAAGTGCATCAACCAAAGGGGCAACTGGACGTTCCATTAAACGTTCGGAACCGCTCAACTCTCCTTCGTATCCATCCAAAGAAGCCAGGTAAGCCAAGAAAAAACGAAAGGTTGTTCCCCCAGCTCCTGCATTTGCTGAAGTTGGCAATTGTGTAATAAGCTCATGTAAAATCTGAGTGTCAGAAGCTTCTGAATAACCTATTCCATGAATTTTACCCTGAGTGATTGCTTCTAAAATCGATAATCTATTGCTGATACTTTTGGATGCGGGCAAATTGATTGTCCCCTTTACAGAAGAACTTTTTGACACCAACTCAATTGTTCGCTGCATACTTCATATAAATTCGTAATGCCTTTTCAATGGATTGATTTTCGGCCTGCATGTTCAATGCAATCTGACCCGCTTTCCGAATCAAGCTAAAAGTCACATTTCCTTGTTTATTCTTTTTATCGGATTGCATGAATTGGAGCAGTGAATCCAACTCGTTTTCGTTGAATTGAAATAGCGTAAAATGTTTCTTCAACCAATCAAGATACTTGGCAATGACGGTTGAATCGGTTAAAATTTGGAGTTGATCAGCAAGTATTAGTTCAGCCAAAATGCCTGAAGCAACTGCAATTCCATGCAACAAATCCTCATTGCGCTTAAATGCGAGTGCCTCAAAAGCATGCGCCATAGTGTGTCCGAAATTCAATTGTTCGCGTATCCCCTTTTCCTGAAAATCTGCATGTGTTACATGGTATTTAAATCGAATGCTTTTTTCAATAATATCGGACCAATTGCTTGTTTGATAAATATCAAAATTCGAGACTTCTTCCCATGCATCTTCTCCCGAAAGCAAGGCATGTTTTACCATTTCGGCAAATCCCGAAATACGTTCATCGGCAGGAAGTGTTTGAATAAAGTCTGGAAATACAAGAACAGCTTGAGCTTGAGTAAATGAACCCAACATGTTTTTTAGCCCACCAAAATTGACGCCTGTTTTACCTCCAACCGAAGCATCTACCATGGCCAAAAGGGAAGTTGGAATCTGAATAAAATCGATTCCACGCATATAAATTGATGCTACAAAACCACCCAAGTCGCATACAATTCCGCCTCCTACATTAAGAACTATACTTTTTCTTCCGGCTCCCTTATCCAATAAAAACGAGCACAATCGTTCTACCTCACTAAGCGATTTATGTACTTCTCCAACGAACATTTCGAAAACGGGTGCCGCATTTAACTGGGGAACTTCTTCAAGCAAAACAGGCAAACACGCTTGTTTGGTATTGACATCGCAAACAATAACAATCCGCTCATGTTGATAATTGGAAAGTATCGAATTCAGTTTTTTCAATGAATCCCGACCTATTACAATGAATGGATCTGTTGAGATTTGATTCGCCTCCATTGAACAAAAGTAGCATAAACGAGTTTTGAATGGGTAAAAATTAGCATTCAACATTGCGATAAATCTTTTAGGTTTGTTGTTTAAATTTTGGCTTGATGGTGTCATTCGAAAACACAGAAATTGCATTTAAAAGTAAAAGCAACAACGAACTAGAAAAGGCTTGGTGGTTATTTCGTTTTATTGGTAATAATCAGCTTGTTCGACTCACAAAACCCTTCGCGGGAATTGCTGTTAATATTGGATTTCCATTTCGCTACATGATCAAGCAAACCATTTTCCAGCACTTTTGTGGTGGTGAAACAATTGGCGATTGCGAAGAGAAAATTGCTAGTTTGGCCTCCTTTCATGTTCGTACAATTCTCGATTATTCGGTCGAAGGCAAAGAATCGGAAGCTGATTTTGATCGAACCACCCAAGAAATTATTGATACCCAAGAACGTTCAGTATTAGACGAGCACATTCCTTTTTCGGTATTCAAACTAACTGGAATTGCCCGTTTCGAATTGCTCGAAAAAGCGAGTTCATCCGAACCATTGTCAGAAACAGAACGCATTGAATTTGAACGAGTAAGCATGCGCGTTGAACGCATTTGCAAAAGGGCTTTTGAACTAGATCGTTGCGTAATGATGGATGCTGAAGAAAGTTGGATTCAGCCCATCATGGATAAGTTGATGTTGGATATGATGCGAAAATTCAACAAGGACCGTGCAGTTGTCTACAACACGTTTCAAATGTATCGTCACGATCGCTTAGAAAAACTCAAAGAACTCCATACTTATGCAGCCAATGATTCCTTTTTTGCTGGCGTTAAATTAGTGCGGGGTGCTTACATGGAAAAAGAACGAAAACGCGCATCAGAAATGAACTATCCATCACCCATTCAGAAAGATAAGCAGTCGACGGATTTGGATTACAATGCGGCATTGCAATTCATGATTGAACATATTGACCAATTTGCCTTCTGTGCCGGATCTCATAACGAAGACAGTGCGGCCATGTTGGTTGAATTAATGGGAAAGCATAACATTCATCACAACGACAGTCGTATTTATTTCTCCCAGTTGCTCGGGATGAGCGATCATATTAGTTTTAACTTATCGAACGCTGGTTATAATGTTGCCAAATATGTTCCATATGGCCCTGTAAAGGATGTTCTACCGTATCTAATCAGAAGGGCCGACGAAAATACATCTGTAGCAGGACAAACAAGCCGCGAATTGTCCTTGATAAGCAAAGAACGTGCTCGGAGAAAAAATTGCTGACATTGATTTGATTCTCTACAAAAATTAAGATTTAGATATGGATTGATTTTGCATCATGAAAAATTAATCATAAAGTTCCTTTCGTTTTTGTATGTTTGAATTCATTTTTAAAGCGAACCATCCGCAATGAAAAGAAATTTTACACTATACACATTCATTTTAATTCTTTTGCCTTCGTGTTTCATTCTGGCGCAAACAGATGTTTACCGAACCGAAAGTCTTAGCCTTCTTGAAAATGGCGAAGCGGCCAAAGCTGTAGATAAAATGACCGAGGCAGTCAAAATTGCCCCGGAAATTGCAGAAAATTGGTTGGTTTTAGGCAAAGCGCACAATGCCATGAAAAATGGCAAAGCGGCATTGGTAGATTTAAAAAAAGCTGATTCTTTGAAGTTAGCGACTCCTGAATTCTATCTGATTTATGGAATCACATTTTTTGATGTTGGCAATAACAAAGAAGCGTTTAATTGCTTTGAGAAAGGACTTAAGATTGATTCCAAAAATTTTGAATTGTATTTTAACAGAGCATTGGTTTGGATTGAGTTACAACGACCTATCGATGCCATTGACGACCTAAGTAGATCATTGGAATACAAACCCGAATTTTTAGAAGCGCGCATGTTTCGTGCAACCTTGAACTTTGATGATGAAGAATTTGATAAATGCATCAAAGACTGCGATTACATGATTGCTCAAGACCCAAAAAATTCGGAAGCATATTACTACAGAGGAATGGCTCATGGAGGAAACGGCAAGGATAAATTGGCCATTCAAGATTTCGATAAAGCTATTGAGCTTAATCCAAAAAACGATGATGCTATATGCCGCCGTGGTGCTGCAAAATTTTTATCTGGAAATAAAAAAGGTGCCTGTTTAGATTGGAACAAATCTAAAGCATTAGGCAATGAAGATGCTGAAAAATATATTTTAGAAAAATGTACTAAAGAAGAATAATTATGACAAAATACACCCTCATTTTTATAGGATTGATTTTACTTGCAGTATCCGTTTCTGCTCAAAACAATGCAGATAAAATTAGCACTCTTTATAATGATGGGGTGAAGTTAATTGGCGAACGAAAATTTGAAGAAGCGCGCAAAAAAATGGATGCAGCCGTTCAGTTAAAAGCAGATTACACCGAAGCAATTTTTGCACGAGGAACATGTAGCTTGATGCTCGAAGAAAGAGAAAAAGCATGTTACGACTTTTCGAAAGCTTCAGCAATGGGATGGAAACCTGCAAAGGAGTATGTTGAAAAATACTGCAATTCAAAATCACTTAACAAATCATTAACCCCTGTTAAAAAATCAAAAGTTGCGAAATAACTTGCTGCTCATTGGAGCATTATTGCTTATCGGTTTAAATTCAATTGCCCAAACAACTGCGCTCGATTGGTTCAATCAAGGAACATCTAAAGGATTATCTGAAGACTATTCCGGAGCGATTGATTGCTTTTCAAAAGCCCTATCCATTCAACCCGATTTTGAAGATGCGTTATTTAACCGTGGAGTTTGTCTGTTTCGAAAACGACAATTTAAAACAGCCTTGGCCGACTTTAACGATTTATTGACTAAAAACCCTGAAAGTGCTCGAGCCTATAATCAACGTGGATTAATTAAAGCTGGATTAGGCGATAACACAGGGGCTTTATTAGATTTCAATGATGCTATTTCATTAAAAAACAACGACTTTTCATTTTACTATAACCGAGCCATTTCAAGCAATGCACTTGGTTTTTTTTCAGAAGCCATAAACGACTTGAATATTTGTATAGAACTCGATTCTAAACAAGCAAAGGCATTTTATAAGCGTGGTGTATTTTCATACATTTCAGGTTTAAAAGAATTGGGCTGCATCGATTTGCGAAAAGCCGCCGAACTTGGTTATTCTGAAGCATACGACATACTTCGCATTTATTGCAGATAATTGTTATCATTTTCATGGTATTTAAAAAGCGATTTTCCTTTATTTACTCTCATCCAACGCTAGAAATCAATCGCACTTTAGAAACTCCAATCCTCTCAAGTCATGAGTAACGAACCACTCGCAGAACGCATGCGTCCGTTAACACTTGATGCATACGTTGGTCAAAAGCATTTATTGGGAGAAGGTTCAGTACTTTCCAAACTCATCACTCAAAAACTCCCCTTGCCTTCGCTCCTACTTTGGGGACCACCAGGCGTTGGAAAAACCACATTAGCTCGATTACTTGCTGAAGCGAGCGATGCACCTTTTTACACACTCAGCGCTATTGCATCAGGTGTTAAGGAAGTGCGAGAAGTCATCGAATTAGCTTCCAAACAAGGTGGATTATTGCGCAAACCTGTTTTGTTTATCGATGAGATTCATCGTTTCAGTAAGTCGCAACAAGATTCCTTACTCGGTGCGGTCGAACGTGGAATCATCACCTTGATAGGTGCAACAACTGAAAATCCTTCGTTCGAGGTAATTCCCGCTTTGCTATCGCGTTGTCAGGTGTACGTTCTGAAATCACTCGAGAAAGAGGAACTGATTGGTATGATTGAGCGCTCGATGATAGAAGATCGTTATTTGAAATTTCGAGAAGTTGAATTGCAAGAAACCGATGCATTGCTCCGTTATTCAGGTGGTGATGCGCGTAAAATCCTCAACTTGTTCGAGCTCGTTGTAAACACACATTCTGGAGATGATCCTGTTCTGATTAACAACCAAGTTGTAACTTCGGTTTTGCAAGAGAATCAGGCTCGCTACGATAAATCTGGCGAACAACATTATGACATTGTTTCGGCATTTATAAAGAGTATGCGAGGCAGCGATCCCAATGCTGCAGTATACTATTTAGCGCGAATGATTGCTGGTGGAGAGGATCCAAAATTCATTGCGCGTAGAATGCTCATTTTCTCTTCCGAAGATATTGGAAACGCAAATCCAACAGCCTTGATTATGGCAAACAATTGCTTTCAGGCGGTTAATGTCATTGGATATCCAGAATGCAGGCTAATTTTGAGTCAAACAGCTATTTATTTGGCTTGTTCGGTAAAAAGCAATGCTTCCTACATGGCTATCAAATTGGCGGAAAAAATGATCGAAGAAACTGGCGACTTATCTGTTCCGCTGCATCTTCGCAATGCTCCAACCAAACTGATGAAAGATTTGGGCTACGGAGACGAATATAAATATGCGCATTCGTACGAAAACAATTTCGCGGATTTGGAATTTCTTCCTGAACAAATAACAGGCACAACATTTTTTGACCCTGGAGCCAATGCGCGTGAAAACGAAATGCGTGAGCGACTAAAACTATTGTGGCAAGAGAAATATGGATATTAGCAATTCAATAATTAAAGCATGAACCATTCATAAATCGAATCGTTAAGAACATAAATGAACACATTTAATCGTTAAAAAATTTCAGAAGTGACATTCTTATTTTAGTTCGCTTCTATCTATCTTTAGCCCAAATATAAAAACTATGTATCAAGACCCTATCGATCAACTTACCATGAGCCAAAGTCGTGAAGCGGCGCAGGCTACTTTCATGACTAAAGTGTATGGCTGGATGACCATCGCTTTGCTGATTACCGCATTTGCTGCGATGTTTACGGTTAGTTCACCAGCGCTAATCGAATTAATTTTTGGCAATAAGCTTGTTTTTTACGGACTTATCATTGGTGAACTTTTACTTGTTGGTTCACTCGTTTTAGCTGTTCAAAAAATGTCGCCGATGGTTGCTGCACTCGTTTTCATTGGTTATTCTGCTTTAAACGGATTGACACTTGCATCCATTTTTCTAGTTTACACAACAGGTTCCATTGCACTAACATTCTTCATTACCGCTGGAACCTTCGCTGTAATGAGTATTTACGGATACACAACCAAAGCCGATTTAACCCGCATCGGTAATTTGGCCTTGATGGCACTTGTCGGAATTATCATTGCATCCATTGCTAACTTCTTCCTTCAAAGCGAAATGCTTGACTGGATTATTAGCTATGTTGGTGTGGCCATTTTTGTTGGATTAGTTGCGTACGATACACAGAAAATAAAAAATATGAGTGATTCTATAGATGTAAACTCATCTGAAGGTAAACGAGCATCTTTAATTGGAGCTTTAACGCTTTACCTAGATTTCATTAATCTTTTCCTTTTCTTGCTCCGTTTGTTCGGAAGTCGCAAATAATAAATTATTTATATAGCCTGTCCTATTCGACGGGCTATTTTTTTCAATCAATTATAATAAATCTATCCATGTTTAAATCGATTTCATTCAGTCTATTGGTTTGCTTGTTTATGCAAACTACCCTTATCAATGCTCAAAAAAATGAAGCAAATACTACCAAACTTGAAGATGGTATGTATGCCGAAATGACTACCAGCAAAGGGGTTATTATTCTTCAACTCGAATTTGAAAAAACACCACTTACGGTTGCAAATTTTGTAGGTTTAGCAGAAGGTTCTATTGAAAATACAGCAAAAAAAGCAGGAGAACCATTTTACGATTCATTAAAATTTCATCGTGTAATCAAAGATTTTATGATTCAAGGTGGTGATCCATTGGGGAATGGTTCTGGTGGACCAGGATATAAATTCAAAGATGAAATTGTTCCCGAATTGAAACATACAGGACCAGGAATTTTTTCTATGGCGAATGCGGGGCCAAAGACCAATGGAAGTCAGTTTTTTATAACGCACAAAGCAACACCATGGCTCGATGGAAAGCATACTGTTTTTGGACACGTAATTCAAGGACAAGATGTAGTTGATGCAATCGTGCAAGGTGACATCATTGTTTCTGTAAAGATTATTCGCAAAGGTAAGCCCGCAAACATATTCGATGCGTTAAAAACGTTTACTGAATTAAATAAATAACATTTCTAAAAACCACTAATGAAAAATCTACTACTGGCAGTTACATTCACTGCCACTTTGGGGCTTTTTGCCCAAACTCCTAATGTTACACTTCAGCAAGTTGCTAATATCACAACTTCACCATCCAATAAAGTTACTAGTATTGCCAACTGTGGTGATGGTAGATTGTTTTTCACTGAAGCTCCGGGGCGCATCAAATTTTTCGATCCGTATGCAGCTGGCGGCGTTACAACGGCAACAACTTTCTTAAACATAGTTTCTCGTGTTAAAAGTACTGGAAACGAACAAGGGCTTTTAGGATTGGCTTTTGCTCCCGATTATGCTACGAGCGGTCGTTTTTATGTAAACTACACAAATACAACCGGTGTTGGAAATACAACCATTTCACGTTTTACAGTTTCTTCCGACCCGAATGCGGGAAATGCTGCTTCCGAAGAAATCCTATTTACCGTTACTCAACCATACACAAACCACAATGGTGGTAATATACTTTTTGGACCTGATGGTTATTTGTACATCGGAATGGGTGATGGCGGTAGTGGTGGCGACCCTCAAGGCAATGGTCAAAACGGCGCAACCCTCTTGGGTAAAATGTTGCGCATTGATGTGAGTGGAGCTACTGGTTATTCAATTCCACCTTCTAACCCATTTCTTGCAGCTGGCGACAATATCCTTGATGAAATCTGGGCTACTGGAGTTCGTAATCCTTGGAAATACAGTTTTGATAAGCTTGACGGCAGCATGTGGATTGCGGATGTTGGACAAGATGTTTATGAAGAAGTAAATTATATTCAAGGACCTGATACAGGTGGACAAAATTACGGTTGGAAATGTCGTGAAGGTTTGCATGCATATTCTTCGTGCACTGCTCCTAATAGAACAGACCCGGTTTTTGAATATGCGCATAGTTCATCAAATGGATGTTCTATTACGGGTGGTTATGTAAATCGCGGTAATCTATACGCTTCTTTATATGGTCGTTATTTCGTAACAGATTACTGCAGTGGTCGAATCTGGTCTTTGATTCCTAATGGCACTGGCTTAGCAACATCTACCGATCACGGAGCATATGTTACATTCAAATACACAACGTTTGGTGAGGATGCTTATGGCGAAGTTTACTTAGCTGAGCAAACCGGGAAGATTTCACGTTTGACTTCTACTACAGGTAGTCCAATGGCATTGATTGCTGCCGATGGAGATTTAACTTTTTGCCCTGGACAGACGCGTACACTCAGCACTGGCTTTAACCCATTGCTTTCTTACCAATGGTATTTGAATGATGTTGCTATTTCTGGCGCTACGTTGAGCACTTATGCAGCAACAGCAGCAGGTAACTTCAAAGTTGAAGTTACAAGAACGGGTGCTCCTACAAGTGTATCAGAAGTTATTTCACTCAATCAGTTTAATACAACAGATGTTTCTATTGGAGGAATTGATAATAACTATTGTATTTCAAGCACTCCTGTTACACCTTCATTAATTCCGTTTGGTGGTGAAGTGAGTGGTCCAGGTTGGTTCGAATACACATTTATTCCAGCAATTGCAGGCATCGGTCAACACCAAATTACATATACATACACCGACTCAAATGATTGCTCTAACTCAGCTTCGGTAGACGTAAATGTCGAAGAATGTTTAAGTATTGAAGATGCAAATGAATTGGGCATTGAAATTTTACCAAATCCTTTTCACGGTTCGTTTACTGTGAGATTTTCGAATAAAGAAAATGCAATCAACACCTTGGATATTTATTCTATCAACGGACAAAAACTGAAAAGCCTTTCGATTGAAAATTCAATCAGTAATCAGCAAATCGAAATCGATCTTTCGAACCAAGCTGCTGGTATTTATTTTCTTCATTTGAAAGGATCTGCTAAACAACATGTAATAAAACTTGTTCAAGAATAATGCGTCTACGATTTTACATCCTATCAGTCTTATTTCCGCTTTTTGCTACGGCTCAAACAGATTCGTTTCAATTAGAAATTGAACCCTTTAGTATGCCTGAAATGCCAGGAATTCACTCGGGTGCAATTGCGAGTTATAACGGACGTTGGATTTTAATTGGTGGCCGAATGAATGGCTTGCATGGTTTTCAGTCTCCATTCGCATTTCCCAATAGCGGGAAGAATGAAAATGCTTGGGTGATAGATCCTGTTTCGAAACAAATTTGGACAACTTCTTTGGCTGGTTTACCAACTGAATTGTACGAGCCACTTACGAGTTCAAACATCCCTTTTCATCAGGATGGCAATCGCTTGTATATGATTGGTGGTTATGGCTGGAGTGATAGTGTGAATGATTTTAAAACATTTTCAACACTCACATCCATCGACCTAGCATGTTTGCACGATGCTGTTATTGGTGGAAATCCTACCGAAAGTTGTTTCCGTCAGATAAGCGATTCTACCCTAGCGTCATGTGGTTCCAATTTGGCTAAAATCGACGATCGTTACTACCTTGTTTTCGGACATGAATTCAATGGAATTTACGCCGTTAACAATGGAAACAACGCATTCTTCTCTCAGAAATACAGCAACGAAGTTCGCTCCTTCAACATCAACGACGATGGAGTGAATTTGTCGATTAGTAATTATTCAGCAACACGCGATTCTGTCAATTTCCACCGTCGTGATTATAATTTAGTTCCGCAAATTTTTCCCGATAGATCGGAAGGTTTAACTGCATTCTCAGGTGTATTTCAGTATCAGGCGAACTTGCCATTTCTTAACACAATTAACATAACACCAAACTCAGCTTCGGTTGTTCCCGATTTCGATCAGCATCTTAGTCAATACCACAACGCGGTGCTTCCTGTTTATGATTCAACTGGAAATGTAATGCATTCGTATTTTTTTGGTGGAATGAGTCGCTTTACATTGGATTCATTGACGGGTGAATTGGTCGACGATACGCTCGTTCCCTTTGTAAAAACAATTAGTCGTGTGAGCCGCTATGCGGATGGAACAATGAGCGAAGAACAACTACCCATTAAACTACCTGACTACCTTGGCTCAAATATGGAATTCATTCCTGCTGAAGGAATCCCTCTAAAAATGAATGAAATAGTTGATGTCAATAAGTTGACAGAAAGCCGTCAACTAGTAGGATATCTAATTGGTGGAATTTTAAGTCCAATGCCCAACATTAGCAGCATCGACGCAAGTATGAGTTCGGCAAATTCACAAGTTTATGCTGTTTACATAACACGAACATTGCAAGACACTGGAATTGTAACTCAATCATTAAACGTTAATTATGCCTTGTCTTCGTTTAACTGCGCGCCCAATCC
This sequence comes from Flavobacteriales bacterium, assembly GCA_044369395.1. Taxonomy (GTDB): domain Bacteria; phylum Bacteroidota; class Bacteroidia; order M30B66; family M30B66; genus CALQRR01. The sequence goes on from JBIPLZ010000027.1 coordinate 11,002, forward strand.
TGCTATTGGCAATACAACGCTCAACGTAAACATCAATACTTCGGGGCCATTGCAAATCGTGGCTTATTCTCGTCAAGGAAAACTAGTAGAAGTAATCTACAATCAAACCATCGAGAAAGGTTCTCACAAAATACTTTGGTCTACAGAGAATATAAGCGCAGGCGTATACATCATTAAAGCCCGCATGAATGGTATTTCCAAGAACATTTCAGTAATCGTAACTAATTAATCCTCATGAATAAACTATTCTCAACGGCAATTGCCCTAATCACACTTGCAACTCAGCTTAACGCGCAGCAAATTGAAACGCCTCGTCCAAGTCCAATTTCAACAGTAACTCAAAAAGTTGGACTCAACGAATTCAGCATTACCTATTCTCGTCCAAGTGCGAAAGGTCGTAAAGTTTTTGGAGAGATTGTAGCATTTGATAAGCTTTGGAGAACAGGAGCCAATATGGCAACTGTAGTGAAATCGAACGATGAATTCAGTATTTCAGGAACGAAAATCCCTGCTGGTGAATATTCCCTTTTTTGCATTCCAAATGCAACTGAATGGACAATTATTTTAAACAAAACAGCAAAACTTTCGGGAACATCAGGTTACACAGAAGCTGATGATATTATTCGTGTGAAAGCTAAACCAGTAAGCATTACTCCAGCGGTTGAAACGTTCACTATTGGATTTAACAATCTGAAAGATAATTCCGCTAACATTGAGCTAAGCTGGGAAAATACGCGTGTTGCATTTGAAATCAATGTTGCGTATGATGCAAGAGTAATGAAGCAAATTGATGATGTAATGGCTGGTCCAACGGCAGGATCATACAACAGCGCAGCTTCTTACTATTTCAACAACGGTAAAGACTTGAATAAAGCACTCGAATATGTAAATAAAGCGCTTGAGAAAGGTGGAGATAAATACTGGATTTTAAGTCTAAAGGCTCAAATCCAAGCAGGATTGAATGATTTCAAAGGTGCTATCGCTACTGCAGATAAAGCGAAAGCTCTTGCACTTGCCGATGAAGATGATGCATACGTTAAAAGCAATTCAGATCGTATGATTGAATGGGCTCTTAAAGTACCTCCTGCTAAAAAGAAAGGGAAATAGTTTTATTCCCCGATTACCAAGCGTTGAACAGCTGATCCTTGCTTGCTAATTAATCGAACAAAATATAAACCTGAGTTAACCTGACTCAGGTTTATTTGTGTTTGAGCATCAGTGATTTTTGCTTTATACACTAACTTCCCTTGAATATCAATGACTTCAAGCTCAGTGAATGATTGATTACATGCAGAATTTGGAATCTC
>JBIPLZ010000028.1:0-12292 GCA_044369395.1 Flavobacteriales bacterium
CATGCTTTTAATAACCACAGAGCTAGGTAACGAGCAGTTTGAACTACTTATCGAGCCATTAAAAACTACATCGTCAACACTTGAAGGAACTCCTGCTGGTTGCCAATTCGAAGGGGTATTCCAACTCGATGAATTGGCGCCTGTCCAGGTTTTTTCGGCTGCATGAATTGTTCCGGTAAACACTAACTGGAACATGATTATTAAAAGCGTAATGGAAATTTTCATAAAGAGCTGGTTTAATTGGGTGTATTCTAAGTTTAATAGCTTCACAAAGCTATGTTTGGATTAGATTTTAATTTTCTTTGAAAATAATATTTTCTTTCCTATGTAAGAAAATACAGTGTTAAAAAGTAATTATAGTTGAATATAAAAATCAACCCAATTGAGCCGCTCTATTCAATGACCAGGCATTGGGTTTTTTGTCGAAGAGGATCTTGGTTTTGCTCCAGGTTTTTATAAATAATTCGGAATTTCGATACGCTAATAGCGACTCTTCGTTTTCCCAATAACTATATGTAAAAATATGCGCTGAATCGTCCAAATCTTGAAGAAGTTCTAAATTCATGCAACCTGGAAAAGATCGAATATGCATGCAACTTTCATTGAAAACTTCAATAAATTGATGCACCGCATCTTCTCTAAAATGCATTTCGACAATTCTAATCAGCATAAAATTCTATTCGGATAATATCGTTGAGTTTGGCTCCAAAAAGGCGCGCTATAGATCCTCGGTTTATGGCTATTTCTAAGAAATTCGAAGAATTAAAAAAGGCACAAACGTCACCATCGGGAACATCATTATATCCTTTTGAAAGACGCGAAATGTTTTTCGAATTTCTTCGGAATATTATAACAAATCGCCTACTTTGTCTTTGCTCTTCGAATAATTCCTGACTAATATTTGTAATGATATTCCCAAAAGTATCGATATGCACAATGCTTGCACCCAAATGCATTTCACCAAGCGTGGGTGAAATCATCAAACTCTGTCTGAAGTTTTGAACTTTACGCCCAATTGTTTCCAAAGATCCACCTCGTGCCATGTGGCAAGCGCCCTTAACAAAAATATTAAATAATGGAAACGAATGATGTTGTGCTTCTTGTTGAATGGTAAGTTGTACAATTTCGTCCGCTTGTTGATTTGGAAACATAAGAGAGAAAATTCCAGAGTCTGCTCCAATAAAATAATGATTATTTATTTTAACCGCTACATGCATTGTTGCCTCGTCTTCGAAAGTTTCGACACCAATAATATGAACGGTGCCTTTTGGGAAATGATGATAGGCATTTTTCAAAACGAAAGCGGCTTTAAACCGATCGAAAGGTGCAATAACGTGACTCACATCGACAATAGTAACCTCGGGCATTTCAGATAAAATGGAACCTTTTACGGCAGCAACATAGTAGTCGCTAAGTCCCATATCGGTTGTTAAAGTTATTATTGCCATCGTATCGTTTCTATGTTGGAGGGTTGCCCCAAAATTCATTTATTTGTATGTGAAAAGCAACCTTGCTTTTAATTTAAAAAATAACACTTAACCGTTAAGCTTTTGAACGAAAAAATTATCAGTTTGCCCGATATAAATCCTGTGGAAATATACGGAGTAAATGACGAAACTCTCGATAAGATTCGAAGTTATTATCCCAAATTACGCATTGTTGCCCGAGGGCTCGAATTGAAGGTGCAAGGCGAAGAAGCTGATATTCTCTTGTTCGAACAAAAGTTCTCGATACTTATTTCCCAACAACAGCGCTATGGTTCTTTGAGTGAACAGCTTGTTAAGAAACTCATGGATACAGTAAATGATTTGCCAGAACTGGCCCCCGATCAGCAAAATAGTTCAGATGTGATCGTCTTTGGGAATAGTGGTTTAATCATAAAAGCTCGAACACCAAATCAACAAAGAATCGTTCAAGCATCATTTAACAATGATATGGTGTTTGCCATTGGTCCAGCAGGAACAGGAAAAACATACACTGCTGTGGCATTGGCTGTTCGAGCACTTCGAAACAAAGAAGTCAAACGCATTATTTTAACACGGCCTGCTGTTGAAGCGGGGGAGAACTTGGGTTTTTTGCCAGGCGATTTAAAAGAAAAGTTAGATCCATACTTGCAACCACTTTACGATGCTTTGTTGGATATGATTCCAGCAGACAAACTTCAACTTTTCTTGGAAACTGGCATTATTCAAATTGCACCTTTGGCATTTATGCGCGGAAGAACGCTTGACAATGCTTTTGTTATTTTGGATGAAGCACAAAATACAACCGAAGCACAGCTGAAAATGTTCCTCACACGAATGGGACGTTCAGCAAAGTTTCTCATTACAGGAGATTTAACACAAATAGATTTACCTCGAAATCAAACTTCCGGATTAGCAACTGGGATTAAAATATTAAAAGGGATTTCAGGAATTGAAATTATTCACTTAGATACAAGCGACGTAATTCGTCATAAACTCGTAACAGCCATTTTGCATGCATACCAAGCCAACCAGCCAGAACAGCCTCCGCGCGACTGATTATTTTTTTGAAGGACAAACTGCCTTTTATCGCGGCAAAGTGCGCGATGTATATACCATAAACAACCAATTTTTGGTCATGGTTGCAAGTGATCGTATTTCTGCTTTTGATGTGGTATTGCCAAAAGGAATTCCATTTAAAGGTCAGGTGTTAAATCAAACGGCAAGCTATTTTTTAGAAGCAACCCGCGACATTGTTCCGAATTGGTTGCTCGGAACTCCAGATTCGAATGTTGCAGTTGGTAAAATGTGTAATCCATTTAAAGTTGAAATGGTTATTCGTGGATACTTAGCTGGACATGCAGCTCGAGAATATGCTTTAGGAAAAAGACTAGTTTGCGGCGTTTCTCTGCCGGATGGATTGAAAGAAAATGATCGTTTGCCAGAACCGATTATTACACCCACAACCAAAGCGGCAGAAGGTCACGATGAAGATATTTCGCGCGAGGAAATTTTAAAACAAGGCATCGTTTCCGAAAGCGATTATGTTCAGTTGGAAAATTATACGCGATCACTTTTTGAGCGTGGTTCCGAAATGGCTGCGAAGCGCGGGTTGATTTTGGTGGATACTAAATACGAGTTTGGAAAGACTATCGATGGAGAAATTATCTTGATTGATGAAATTCATACACCCGATTCATCGAGGTATTTTTATGCCGAAGGATATAACGATCGTCAAGAACGTGGCGAAACTCAAAAGCAGTTGAGCAAAGAGTTTGTTCGTCAGTGGTTAATTGCCAATGATTTTCAAGGAAAGGAAGGACAAAAAATTCCGATGATGGACGAGCAATTTATTTCGGAGATTTCAGAACGATACATTGAATTGTACGAACACATTACGGGCGAACAATTTATTCGACAGGATTATGATGAAGCGGAAGTTCGTGTTTTTGCAAACGTGCAAAAGTTTCTTCGTCAGTTAGATTGATAGCCCATCAAATAACCTAAATCCGATTGTATCAAATAAGACCAATTTTTTTGAGCTTCTTTATTGATGCTGTGGTTGGTTTCTTTGTCGTATCGCTGTTGCATTTTCTCCCCTTCGTCGAGGGTTTTGTTATAGATTTCGTTGATTTCCTTTTTATAATTTTTAGTGTACTGCTGCGCTTTCAAATTACGACGTAGTTTGCGTGCTGTAATTTCGGCAATGGTAAAATGAAGTTGTTCGTGTGCTAAAATTTCAGGCGTTTGCGAATTCGTGTCTTTCCGATTTACCCATGATTTGCTTCTCTGGAAAGCACATTTCACTATAAATGTTGGGGTGAATGTTTGTCCGCTGGTTTTAACTTCATAATTCAATGTAATCATGGTAAAGGTGTATGCTGCATACCCTTTGGTATCGGTACTTTTGGCTTTGAAATCGTCCCAAGTAAGTTGGATTCCATCGCGCCAGAAGAGCGTGTCAGAGCTTGGTTTGTTGGCAGGAATGTTTGTTCTTTCGGAAATGTTGTTTGTTTGAAAGGTAAACACCCAAAGAAAAGCTGCTGAAAGAAGAAGTGGAAAATGCATGTTCAAAAATAGGTAAATAATGCTTGGTTAATTTTTTCGATTATGGAAACGGCATGCATGCATGAGCGGTTGCAATGGAAAGCACGCATCCCGACAAAAGAAGGGAGCGGACTTGCAATGAAAAACGCGACCCTGAATAAACGCAGTTATACGAAGTTTATGATGGGGCATGCCCAAGGAATTCATCTTGCAACAATTTCTATATTTGCGGCAAAAGAATTCCCATGATTGTTATTACTGGAGCCGCCGGATTTATTGCTTCTTGCCTTGTTGGCTATTTGAACGAACAGCGTTTTTACGACTTGGTTTTGGTTGATGACTTCAGCAAATTGGAGAAGAAAGGCAATTTGGAAGGGAAGAAATTTTCTCAAAAAGTGGAACGTTCTGCTTTTATTTCTTGGCTCGATGAGCACCATCGTGGTGTGGAATTTATCTTTCATTTGGGCGCCAGAACAGATACCACCGAATTCAATAAAGCCATTTTCGATGAATTGAATTTGCATTATTCGCAATCGGTTTGGAATAAATGTGTTGAATTTGGAATTCCTCTAGTATATGCTTCTTCGGCAGCAACTTATGGCTTGGGCGAATTGGGCTATGAAGACAATCATGAAATTGTTGAGCAGTTAAAACCATTAAATCCCTACGGAGATTCGAAAAACGACTTTGATAAATGGGCTTTAATGCAAGAACGTAAACCGTATTTTTGGGCTGGGTTGAAATTCTTTAATGTCTACGGACCCAACGAATCGCATAAAAAACGCATGGCATCCGTCATTTTTCATTCGTACAATCAGATTGTAGAAAAAGGAAGTGTTAATTTGTTTAGATCGCACAGAGCCGATTACACTGACGGTGGACAAATGCGCGATTTCGTGTATGTGAAAGACTTGGTTAAAGTGTGTTACTTTTTGATGCAACATCGCAAAGATTCGGGCTTGTACAATTTAGGAACAGGAAAAGCTCGCAGCTTCTACGATTTAGCTTCGGCCACTTTTGCAGCCATGCAAAAACCTGCGGATATTCGATTTATTGATACACCTGCCGATATTCGTGAAACCTACCAATACTTTACAGAAGCCGACATGACCAAATTGCGAAGCATTGGTTATTCGGAGCCCTTTTATTCGCTAGAAGATGGAGTAAAAGAATATGTTCAGGAGTATTTAATGCAGGGAAAATTCGCTTGAGAAGTTCCATGAACTTTGAATAATTTTAAATAGATACACGTGTATTTTAGCGCATTAGGGAGTTTTATTTGCCTATATTCGCAGCCCAATTAAAAATCAAATAATGAAAAGACTATTTGCAGCAATGCTTTGCTTTACCCTCGTAATGGCAAATGTAAATGCACAAGAAATCACTATTGAATCGCCAAATGCACGCGGTTTTTCAGGTGTAAAATCGATTAACGGTGAAATTGTTTTCACCACATGGTTTGGCGAAAAAACAGAAACCAAAGGAATGGCCAATTTTGTTTTGAAGCTTTATGATAAAGATTTGAAAGAAATCAAAACTACCGAAATTGAAGTAACCAAGTTTTCTGAAATGGCATCATCTGCTTTTACTGGAAAGTATTTCATGTTCATTTTTGTGGATGCAATGAAGAAAACACGTACAACAGTTACTTTAGATGCAACAGGTGAGCTTGTTCAGAAAAAGGTGGAAGAGGATGTGCGTCGTGCTTTGTTAACAGAAGAGAATTTCCCAATTATTCACGTATTGAACAATGAGGAATTTATCTTGCTTCGTCCAATGAAAGAGAAGAAATTTGGATTTGATATTGAGCGTCTCGATAAAGACTTGAATTCGAAATGGACCAAATCTCATATTCCCGAAAGTGGCATTTGGAAAGCACAAGATTCGAAAGTGAGTAATGGTAAATTGTATTTGTTGCGCGAAGAAAATCCAAACCGTTCTTCCGATAATTATGTGTATGCTGTTCAGTGTTTCAATGTGGAAGATGGTGAAGAAGTTTATTCGACCGATTTAGTGAACGAAGAAGATGGTGGAGCTCCAGCATTTATTCGTGTTACAGCAAGTGGTGCAGTTATTACGGGAGGAATGTATTTTAAAGGAAGCAAGTACGATGACAAGAATTCGGATGGTTTATTTTTTACGTTGATTTCTGGTGAAGGTGAAATTAAACAATTTACCAAGAAGACATGGAAAAGCATGAAAGACCAAATTGCAGGCGAATTTTCTTCTGCATTGTTGGGTGGAAAAACCAAAATTATGGTGGAAGACGTGATTAAGAAAAATGATGGAACGTACATGGTTATTTGTGAGCAATTCAAGAAAGCAAATAATGCAAGCATGACTGGTTCTGGAGCAGGAGCATTACTTGGTTCAAGCGGTGGGTCTTCTGCGGCTGGTGAAATTGGTTTTACCGTTCTTGATTTTGTGTTCTTTAATTTTGATGCAACAGGAAACTTAAGTAGTATTGATGTTGTTGCAAAACAAAACAAAGAAGCGCGTGTGAGTGGAAAAATTGCTAGCGAAAAAGGATTGGCCATTGCTCAATACATGTATGGTCGCGGATTTTTCTGCTACAAGGAACTCATCGAAAAAGATGGCAAGCAGATCATTGTTTACCGTAACGACGATGGTTTTAAAAGCAAAGCATATTTCCTTCCTTTGGGAGAAAAATCTACAGAGAATATTCCAAGCATTGATATGGATCGTTGGGTTTCAGAAAACCTAAACAAGTTGGGTAAATTTGCTAAAGCAACAGGAGGAGGTCAATATAGCTTCAACTCCGACAGCAATGCAAGTGATACATATGCTTTATATAAAAACATTACGTCATTCAAACCAGGATTTATGTTGCTTCACGATTTCAATCAAAAAGGATTGAAAGTTTGGTTGGAGCCAGTTCCGGTGAAGTAATTTCCTTATAATTTTATGATTGAGCCGGTGTTTATAGCACCGGCTCTTTTGTTTTGTATCAAATCAATCTTCAAAGAATTCTCTACCCGAGCGACTTCGAAATCCAATAAATTTCCCCCCTTCATCTTCTAATCGAAAGAGTGTGAAATAATCTTTATTCTTGGCTTTTCCTCTGGGAATAAAAATTAGAGAAGTTATTTTATAAGGCGTAAATGGCTCCATTAAAATCCATTCGTTTCCTGTGTAAATGCCTTCGTTTTCGAGGTAATACAATCCGTATTCCCCTTCTTTCTTCAACAAGCGATAAATAGGACTTGAATAGTTACTTCCCATCAAATTAATTTCATCGTATTTCGTATCCAAAAGCAACTTGCCACCGGGATTGATCATTCCCACTTTACCCAATTTTTTCACAATCCATTTATTAATTGTGTAATTATAATAAGTGGTAGAATAAATAATAAGTGGTAGAATGTGAATTTTGTTTATAGAATTCTAAGAATTGAAAAAGTTTTACTGGAAAACATTAACTTAATTTATAGATTTACAAAAATTTTTTTTAAAATTTAAATAGTTCAAATTTCATATGAAAAATTTTATTTTTTTATTGTTTTGCTTTAGTAACATTTTGATGAATGCTCAATCGACTGGTAATTATCAGGTTAAAGCAGAAGTTCTCCTTTCAAAATTCCCAGAAGAATCTGATTTATCGGGAAAACTTAAAAAGTTAGGAGTTCTTAATCAAAAATATGAATATGAGCCTTACAGAGCTAATTGGATTTTCAATAAAGATGTTGTTTTTCTTGGTGGTAAGATATTGTGGTATTCTGAAACAATGGTTGAAGAGTATGTTGGATGTTGCCCCGACCCAGATCAATTTGGTATTGTATTGCAGAACGCAGATATGAAAATTGCGGAAGATTTTTGCAGAAAAAAAAATCTTAAAATGGCTCCCTTTGACGATTATATTTACAACATTCCAAATAAATATCAAAATGTAGATAAAAGCAAGTTAATTTTCATTTCAACAAATTGATATAATTCATTTTTGAAATAAACTTGATCGTATTTGGGTTCGCAAACTTGTTTTCCTAATGTGTCGGCAAAACCCCATAGCGAGCCTTTTCGATAAGGAACCAGTATATTCTGAGAAAACGAAATTCCCGAAATACAAAGTAGAAATAGTACGAGTGCTTTTTTCATTTATCGAACATTAAATACTTCGAATCACCTTACACGAATTTCCAACTGCAATGCTATTTGCGGGAATGTCCTTCGTTACAACACTTCCTGCTCCAATGGTGCAATTGTCGCCAATAGTAACGCCCGGACAAACAATGGCGCCACCTCCAATCCAAACATTGTTACCGATGCTAACGGGCTTTCCCGATTCCAAAAACGTAAGGCGTTCTTGTGGATTGGTTGGATGCGTTGCTGTATAAATATGCACTCCCGGGCCAAGCATAACATTGTTTCCAATGGTAATGGGCATCACATCCAAAAACACACAATGGAAATTGGCGAAAAAGTTTTTTCCTATTTGGATATTGTAGCCATAATCGCATTGGAAACTGGGCTCGATGAGGAAGCTGCCTTTGGCCTTGATGAGTTGCCTTAAGAGAATGTCTTTTTCTCGCGCATCCGCTGGATCACACTCGTTAAATGCTTTGGTAATTTTTCGCGCATGCAATCGTTCAGCCGCTAATTCAGGATCGGCAGGGTTGTACATTTCGCCAGCCAACATTTTCTCTTTTTCGGTCATGTTATTCAGTTGTTTTAATGAATAACATTGTTCGCATTCACAATTATTTTCCGGCTTGTTGAGGTTCCGTCGTGATCAATTTGTACTAGATAAATTCCGGATGATTGTAATGCAATTTCTTGTTTGCCAGAGGCTAAAATTGCATCAAAAACACAGGTTCCTAAAAGTGAAAATATGCGGCAGCGGGCATTATCCCAATTACTTTCAATTGTAAATTTTCCTTCCGTTGGATTGGGGTAAATGCTTAAATTTTCTTGTGCTAATTCTTCAGCAGATAAACAAAAATCGAAGGCAACATTTACCGAATCGCTCGCTGAACAACCACTTAAACTTGATACGATAACACTGTATAATCCATCCGAATTCACTACAATGCTTTGTGTATTTTGTCCCGAATTCCACAAGTAAAAATAATCGGTAAGTCCTAAACCGGCATCTAAAATAACCGAAAGTCCATCGCAAACAAGGGTGTCATTTCCCAAGTTTACTGTAGGTCGATCCAGAACAGTTAATTGTGTGAGCACCACGCTATCGCATCCGGCAACATTCGAAAGTGTGTCAGTATATGAACCAGCATCAGTGTATATTGAATTCCCTACAAGCACTTGATCGCCACTACAAATAGATACGTTTTGTGAGACATTGGAGAATGTTGCTTGTCCATTACAAAGACTAATTGAGTATGTTTCTGAGTATGTTGTACAACAACCCGAAATAGCAACCACATAGTACTGTCCTGCTGCAGAAATGGCCACCGAATCGCCACTCGCATAATACATGAAAATACCTGACGTGCTCACATACCATTGAAAAGTTACACTTTGGTTTGAACTTGCTACTAGGTTGTTTCCCTGAATGCTAACCGAAACACTTGGAGCCGAAGAAACGGTGATGAATTTCTCGAACGAAGTTTTGGAAGCATCGTTCACATCGCGTAAACGGGTTTTGTAAATTCCCTCAGTAGTTGTTATTGGAATATTAGCAGTGATTAATCCAACACTATCAACGATTCCAGTTCCAATGATGGAAGCAGATGAAAAATCATCATTTATACCAGTCATTTCAAGCACTACTTGACTGCTTATATTGGGCATGTAATATGGATCGAACGAGTTAAATCCAATGGCATCGCCCGGACAATAAGGAACCGTTGGGTTAAAATTCGAAAAGGCACCGATTCCCGAAATGCTAATTCCACTTACAGCATAACCGTGTAAATCGTTCGTGAAGAACACATCGGTATAATCGTTATTTGTGGAGCCATTCGTGCGATTTAACCATGTTGCACCACCATCTGTTGTTATCAAATACGTACCAGCATTTCCCACCACAATTCCACGATTTTCATCCAAAAAGTGAACCCCATTTAAATATGTGGTTACTCCACTTGTTTGTGCTTGCCAAGTTGCTCCGCCATCTATGGTATGAATAATTAACCCTCCACTACCAACTGCCCAGCCCGTTTGAACATCCGTAAAATATATGTTGGCAAACTGAGCAGTTCCGCCCGGACTATTCGTCCAAGTAGCTCCTCCATTGACTGATTTTAATACTGCTCCTGAACTTGAACACATGAACCCAATTTGCGAACTGGGGAATTTAATGTCCAGGTAATACACCGTCGAATTTGAATTTTGAGAGATAGTCCAAGTTTGTCCAGCATTCGCAGTATACATAATGGTTTGTCGATATCCAGCTGCAACGCCATGATTGTAATCGGTAAAATGAACTGAATAAAGTGAACTCGTTGCAGGATTTGTAACCGAACTCCACGTTTCACCACCATCGAGTGTTCGAAAAACTTTGGAGCCACCTACTGCATATCCGGTATCACGATTGATAAAATAGATATCGTTTAAGTATTGCGGCGTATTCAGATTCATTGGCTTCCAATTGTTTCCACCATCTTCAGTTTTATATGCTACACCATAATATCCGCATGCATAACCGCGATCGGGCGTTGGAAAATGAACGCTTTGCATGGTTCCGTCAACACGCATCCAGGAGTAGCCTCCGTCTTTTGTATATTCAACGAAATTGCTACCCACACAATATCCTTCAAGATTATTTTTGAATGCAGCAGAACGAATCTCGCCGGTTTGAACGGTGATACCTTGTGTCCATGTTTGTCCGCCATCGTTTGTCACGAATCGCTTTCCGTTGGTGCCTGTAATTACTCCATGATTAGTAGAAGTAAATGCCAGTGATAGCAGATTTTCTGTAGTTGGAACGGATAGTAAATTCCACGTAGTTCCGGCATCAGTGGTTTTATAAACAGTTCCCAAGCTGCCAACAATAAACCCTGTTTGTTGATCGGTAAATGCAATTTTATTGAGGTCGATGCTTGCATTTAGAACCGTGCTGCTCACCACAATTTGGTTGATTATCTTAAGTACAATTCCCCCGTTGGCGCAAGCATACGAAACCGAATCGTTGGTGCTCCAAACGCCTTTAATGTGGTTGGTAGTTCCCGTTACGATGGCAGTCCAATTGGTTCCTTGGTTAGCTGTATAGCGGAGAGTACCGTCGTTTCCACAAACAATTCCATGTTGGTTATCGGTGAAATACACATCCAATAAATCTTTATTAACGCCAATGAATTTATTGTTTCCCCATCCCCAGAAATAGCCACATTCATCGTTAATACGATACAGACCTTGGTTTCCAACCACAATGCCGATTTGTTTACTCGGGAAATGTGCCGCTTTCACCGACATTCCGCCAGATGAAAGTCCAATCCAGTTACGGCCTCCATCAATTGAGGTTCGGTATAAACTACTGCCTGTAACCATCACTGTATTTGAATCGGCATAGACCACATCCTCGAGAAATGTTCCAGAAGGGACACTATATAAACTCGTGAATTGCGCCTGAGAAACACTTGCAGAAATCAGAAAAATGAAGGTGCAAAGAAGGTTTTTTAGAAAAGACTGCTTAGTCATCTGTGTGTGGAAATGAGATTTAACTGCTATAATGGATTTGGAAAATGGCATGTTGCCAATAAATGAATTAGAAATGTATTCAATTCTCCTGCAAAACAAAATCGATGTCCTTAATCAAATGATCTACTTCATCGGTTTTGGTTCCGTCGTAAAAGCCTCGAATGCGGCCTTGTTTATCGATAAGTGCAAAGTTTTGTGTATGGATAAAATCATCGGCGCCGCCATCGCCCTCTTCCATGTTTAACAAATATCCTTTACGCGCCAGTTCATACAATTTGGGTTTTTCGCCAGTGAGAAAAATCCATTGGTTCGTTCTAGCTTTGTAACTCTCTGCATAACTTTTCAATTGAGTGGGCGTGTCGGTTTCGGGATCGACGGTGAAAGAAAGTATTTTAAAATCGTTTTCGTTTTCCCAAGCTTTAGCAACCCGATCGAGTTGTTTCGACATGATTGGACAAATGCTTTGGCAGGTTGTGAAGAAAAAATCGACCACATAAACCTTTCCTTTCACCACATCTTGGTTGATCAATTTTCCATCTTGATTAATAAACGTAAAATCGGGAATACGATGCCAGAGGGTATCGAAAGTTTGTTTGTTAGCGCTGCTATCGATACTGTGATTTCCCAAAATGGGAAGCTTCTTGTATAATTTGTTGGGTGTTCCTGAA
>JBIPLZ010000029.1:0-12290 GCA_044369395.1 Flavobacteriales bacterium
TTCTCGCAGAACAGGTCCTGACTTGATGCGCGAAGGAGGAAAATATCCCGATAGTTGGCATTACAATCACATGGACGATCCACGAACCATGTCGCCAGGTTCCATCATGCCCCAATATCCATGGTTACTTGAAGATGATTTGGACACAGCAAGCACCCCAGCAAAAATTCGGGTAATGATGAGCTTAGGTGTTCCCTATCCAAAAGCTTATGATAAAATTGCCAATATTGATTTGGTTCGACAAGAAATTAAAATAACGAAAAACCTAAAAGAGTCGGGAATTGAGACTCCTCCAAACAAGGAGATTATAGCCATCATTGCCTATTTACAAAGATTAGGAACCGATATCAAAGGAGAAAACAAAATCATTTTCGGGCAAATCGCCATTGAAAAACCCTTAACGAATAAATAAATCGTGTTATGAAATTCATTCATTATCTCACCTCTATAGCCGATATCGAAATCTACCCATTGATTTCGCTTACAATCTTCTTCGTGTTTTTCATTGTACTGCTTTGGTATAGTTTCACAGCCAATAAAAACGAGCTTGTTACGCTGAAAAACTTGCCTTTTGAACAGGACGAACTTAATAATCAGTGATATGAAAAAAGATTCAAATGAGATTCCCGCATTTATTCGGTTCTTATTATTCGCGATTTGTTTCTTCCAATTTTCAGGAATCGATGCTCAACAAATAAATCCTGTTGTGAATGATGGCCCATCAAAAGTTGCTTCAAACCCACTTTTTATCATTCTTTTGGTAACAGCGCTGGTTCTGATGGGAATTATTGTTAGCCTGTCGAGCACAATCAAGAATATAGCTGAAACAGGGAAAGAAAAAATGCAAAAGAAGGATTCGAATGGGGCGAACCTCTTGATTTTATTCGTTTTAATTCTGCCCAGTCAAATTTTTGCACAGAATACACCCGATGGTCCAGTTACAGATAAGCTCATTCCTCCAATGCAAATTGGTGGACTCGACAGCTGGATTTTCTTAGTCATGTTGGTGTTAATCATTGTTGAACTGATAATCATTTTCGGCCTCATTCGTTCTGTTCAACAACTGCTTATTGGTTTTGGATTTCAAAAAGACCCTGAACTAGTGGAGGTAAAACCTTGGATTAATTGGAAATGGCTCGATCGAAAATTAACCGATGCGATTCCACTCGAACTGGAAGCTACGGTGATGACCGATCACGAATACGATGGCATTCGAGAATTGGATAATAACCTCCCACCTTGGTGGAAATACGGATTCTACTTTACTATTCTGTTCGGTTTTGTATACATATACAATTTTCATATCGCGCATAGCAGTCCATTGCAATTGCAAGAGTATACTGCGGAGCTGGCAGAAGCCGATTCTTTAAAAAAGGAACAGCTGAAAAATGCTGCTGCGAGTATTGATGAAACGAATGTAATCGCTCTGGTAGATGCGGCTTCGTTGAGTTCAGCAAAAAGCATTTTCACAGGGAATTGTGCTAATTGTCATGGACAAAATGGAGAAGGCGGTGTTGGACCCAACCTTACAGATGCTTATTGGATTCATGGTGGAGGAATTCAGAACATCTTTAAAACCATTAAATATGGAGTTCCTGCAAAAGGAATGATTGCATGGCAAGCGCAATTAAAACCTGAAGCTATTCAAAAAGTGGCGAGTTATGTTCTTACAATGCAAGGAACGAACCCAGCAAATGGTAAGGCTGCTCAAGGCACAATTTGGACGGACGTATCGGCTACAGCACCTGATTCTATCGTCATTTCAAACTCAATTGACACCGTTACTGCATTAAGTTCAAACTCAAAAAAATAACCCAAATCATGGATTCCGACCCCAACAAGGAATATTCCAAACATGATGAGTCTTTTCGAGATTCAATTGGAACAATTACATCCGAGGGGAAACGAAATTGGATCTATCCTCAAAAACCCAAGGGTCGATATTATTCAAAAAGAACGGTTGTTAGTGTCGTTTATTTAATGCTCTTTTTTAGCCTGCCTTTCATTAAACTCAATGGTGATCCATTAATTATGATGAATATTATTGAGCGGAAATTCATCATTTTCGGCTTGGTTTTTTTTCCACAGGATTTATTTCTCTTTGCGCTCGCGATGCTCACATTTATGGTGTTCATTGTTTTGTTCACTGTCATATTCGGTCGTTTGTTTTGTGGTTGGGCTTGTCCGCAAACCATATTCATGGAAATGGTTTTCCGAAAAATTGAATATTGGATTGAAGGCGATGCAACGAAACAGAGGCAATTGAATAGAGGCCCCTGGAATGCAGAAAAAATTCGTAAAAAAGGAAGCAAATCATTTATTTTCTTAATACTATCCTTCGTGTTTGGCAACTTCTTCCTTTCCTATATTATTGGGATGGACATGCTCATTCATATCATTGAAGAGCCTCTTTTTAAACATATTGGAGGATTGTCTGCCATGGTGTTTTTTACCGGTGCGTTCTACTTTGTGTATATGTATTTCCGCGAGCAAGTTTGTTTGGTAGTTTGTCCATACGGACGACTTCAAGGTGTTTTACTAGACCGAAATTCAATTGTTGTTGCTTACGATTATTTGCGAGGAGAACCTCGAGGGAAGCATCACAAAGGAGAAAACACATCACAATTAGGAGACTGCATCGATTGTGGATTGTGCGAACGTGTTTGTCCCACAGGAATTGATATTCGTAACGGAACACAACTCGAATGTGTTAACTGCACTGCTTGTATTGATGCATGCGATGGCATCATGGATAGTATTAAAAAACCAAAAGGATTGATTCGTTACGACTCTGAAAACGGAATTGCTCAAGGAACGAAACTTCGATTAACCACAAGAATGATTGGATATTCAGCGGTTTTGGTTGTGTTAATTGTAGGACTCAGTTTCGGAATTGCCGAAAGACACGAAGTTGAAGCTACGATTCTGAGAGCTCCTGGAGCACTATTTCAAGAAGTTGGGCAAGACTCGATAAGTAATCTGTACAATTTCAAAATAGTAAATAAAACCAAAGTCGAAATGCAAGTGGATCTTGTATTAGAATCTCCCAAAGGGGAAATTCAACATATTGGTTCGAAAGAAAATTTAGCTGTTCCTTCTGCGGGTCTTATAGAAGGGACATTCTTTGTAATCATTGCACGAAAAGATTTACATGGAAGAAAAAATGAGATAGACTTTTCATTATTCAACAAGGGTAAAAAAATAGAGGAGACGAGTAGTAATTTTTTAGGACCAACAGTTAACAAATAGAAAAGATGAAATCAAATTTCAAGTGGAATTGGGGAACAGGAATCGCTTTGGTGTATACCATTTTTGCACTGAGTATGATTGCTTTAGTGGCAAGTAGTTTTAGCAAAAAACTCGATCTCGATAGTAAAGATTATTATGCTCAAGAATTGGTTTTCCAAAATCAAATCGACAAATCGAATCGAGCACGCGCTTTGGCTTCATCGGTAAAATGGGAGGTTACAAAAGGGAAGATAATTATTACGTATCCCCAACAATTTGTTGGACGTGAATTAAGTGGCAACGTTTTTTTATTCAAACCTTCGGATAACAATTCGGATGTGAACTTTCAAATTAAAACGGACGAGCAGTTGAAACAAGAGATTTCAACCTCAACCCTATCAAAAGGGATGTATAAAATTCGAATTGATTGGGCAGTTGGCAAAGAAACTTATTTCAACGAAGGAGCTATTGTTATTCATTAAACGATCATGGAACTTTTAATTGCAGCGTTTTCATTGGGTATTTTGGGAAGTTTCCATTGTGTGGGAATGTGTGGACCAATTGCGCTATCGCTTCCTGTTCATCATTTAAGTTTTCAAGGACGAGCAACTGGAATTCTTCTTTACAATGCGGGAAGAGCGTTAACATATTCCATTTTAGGCGGTTTTTTAGGAGCATTGGGAATGGGAGTAATCATTGCGGGCTATCAGCAAGTATTGTCCATTTCTTTGGGAATATTGTTGTTATTCAGCGCAAGTATTCCTTTTTTGAAAAATAAGGGTTTTTTCAATGTTTCCTTTCCAAGAATAGCTCATTGGTTAAAGGCAAGATTCAGTTGTTTATTTAAGCAAAAATCCTTCGCAGCGCTTTTTGCAACTGGAATTATAAATGGTTTACTGCCTTGTGGATTAGTCTATATGGCACTTGCTGGAGCTACTGCTACTGGCGATATTTTATTGGGTGCACTGTTCATGGCGGTGTTTGGGTTGGGTACTTTACCCGCTATGTTCGGTGTCACCCTCTTTTCTTCATTATCTCTGTCATTTCGAAAACGGATGCAAAACTTGGCTCCAGTACTAGCTGGATTAATGGCTTGTTTGCTCATTTTGAGAGGACTCGGTTTGGGAATTCCCTATGTGAGTCCTAAATTATCTCACAGCAATAATTCAGCACATTCTTGTTGTGAGAAACCGGAGTCAAAGACCAAACACTGATAAATTTAGGTATGAATCTCCTTCAAAAATATACCGTTCCTGGACCTAGATACACCAGCTATCCAACCGTTCCATATTGGGATTTAGATAGACCTACGGATGAATCTTGGGAAAATAGAATGCTTAAAACATTTCTAAAAAGCAACGATGAAAAAGGCATAAGCATCTATATCCACCTTCCTTATTGCGAAAGTCTCTGCACATATTGCGCATGCAATAAACGAATCACTAAAAATCACCACGTTGAAGAGCCATACATTCGAACGATTCTTACAGAATGGAAAAAATATATTGCATTATTTTCAACAAAACCAAAGCTTGCCGAATTGCATTTAGGTGGAGGTACACCCACATTTTTTAGTCCCAAAAACTTGAAAATTTTACTTGATGAAATTCTATCGACTGTTATTTTAATGTCGGATGCCGATCTCAGTTTTGAAGGGCATCCAGCAAATACAAGCAACAATCATTTGGAAACTCTTTATTCAATCGGATTTAGAAGAGTTAGTTTTGGGATTCAAGATTTTAATGAGCAGGTTCAACAAGCCATTCATCGGTTTCAATCGTTTAAAGATGTAGAAATTGTAACAGAAACAGCTCGTGCAAAAGGTTATACTTCCATTAACTACGACTTGATATACGGACTTCCATTTCAAACATTGGCAAGTACAATTTCAACAATTGAAGATGTAATAAAGTTGAACCCCAATCGGATTGCTTATTATAGCTATGCTCATGTTCCATGGGTTTCACCGGGGCAGCGTATGTATACCGAAATTGATCTTCCTAGCCCTGAATTAAAAAGGAGGATGTATGAAACAGGGCGCGAACTTCTTGAAAATGCAGGATACCATGAAATTGGCATGGATCATTTTGCACTTGAGAGCGATCCATTAATGTTGGCTGAAAAGACCGGAATTTTAAATCGGAATTTTATGGGATATACAACTACTCAAAGCGAATTGATTATTGGCTTAGGGGCCTCATCGATAAGCGATTGTGGAACAGGGTATATTCAAAACGAGAAAAACAGTGAGGCTTATATAGCTTTGATAAATAATGGTGAATGGGCAATTTCTCGTGGACATTTATTGAATAGAGAAGATCAAATTATTCGAGAACATATAAAAAATCTGATGTGCCGTTTCGAAACCAGTTGGGAATGCACACGCTTACAAACTGATGCCTGGCTTGAAGGATTGGAAAGAATTGATGAATTGATTGCGGACCATTTAGTAATCAAAGAACCCTATAAACTTTTTGTTACGGAAAAGGGAAAGAATTATATCCGAAACATCTGCATGGCATTCGACGCCCGTTTATGGCGAAACTTGCCTTCAACCCAATTATTTAGTTCTACGATTTAACTTTGGCCAACTTGCTATGTTTTGCACCATACAAAAGATAAACAACTAAACCGATGAGCAGCCAAACGCCAAACCAAATCCAGTTTGATGCAGCCATTCCCGTTAATAAATAGGTACACGAAAGCACACCTAAAACAGGGATGAGTGATAAATTTCGCAAGAAGCTCATCACGGAAAGCACCAAACACAAAGTGAAAAATACTAACATGGGAATTGTATTCGCTGCATTTTCACCTGTTATGTTAAATTGATGCGAAAGAAAATCGGGAGCCCATTTAAATAAAGCGAAGGCAGAAATTAAAACCATCAAAGGAACAATCCATTTTCCATTGATATAAGGCAAGCGAAATGTTTTATGTGTTTGAACGTTGGAATCTTTGGGAGGCAACATCAATACACCCCCGCAAACCAATAAAAAGGCGAACAATGTTCCAATGGAGGTAAAATCGAGCACAAATTGCTCATCTGTAAAAAAGATTGGGATACCAACAACCAACCCAGTTATTATAGAGGAAAATCCTGGCGTTTTGTATTTAGGATGGATTTTCGAGAAGCGCTTAGGTAGTAATCCATCGCGACTCATACTCATCCAAATGCGCGGTTGACCAAGCTGGAAAACGAGAAGCACACTTGTCATTGCAACAACAGCCGCCACCGAAACAACATACAACATCCATTTAACGCCTTTGATTTTAAAAACTTCGGCCAATGGATCACTTACTCCCAATTGGCTATAACCCACCATCCCGGTTAAAACCAAGGCCAAAAGGATATAAACAACAGTGCAAATTAATAGGGAATATATCATCCCTTTAGGTAAATCGCGTTGAGGATTTTTAGCTTCTTCGGCCAACGTAGAAACAGCGTCAAACCCAATATAGGCAAAGAAAACAGCTGCAGCACCTCCCATAACACCCGAAAAACCATTCGGCATAAAAGGCGTCCAATTATCGATATCCACAAAAAATGCCCCGGCAATAATCACAAGCAACACAATGGCCAATTTGAGATATACCATGGCATTGGTGGCGCGGCGCGTTTCATTTACACCAATATAGACCAAGGCTGTGATAAACACATTTATAAGAACAGCAGGTAAATCGAAAATTATCTTTAGACCGGCAATTTGAGGTGCATTCATCCAAGCATTCATTCCTTCACCTACTTTATTTGTTGCAAAAGCCGATGAAGCCGCAGTATAATTTATGGTCAACCACTCGGGCAAATGAACTCCAATTCCATCGAGCAAATTGGTGAAATACCCGCTCCAAGAAAAGGCAACGTAGATGTTTCCAATAGAATATTCCATAAGGAGCGCCCATCCAATAATCCAGGCGAACACCTCCCCAAACGAAACATATGCATAAGTATATGCACTTCCTGCAACTGGAACACGGGAAGCAAATTCGGCATAACACAATGCCGTAAACCCACAGGCTACAGCACAAATAATAAAAAGTATAACTACGCCAGGGCCACCTGAAAAACACGCTTGACCTAAACTACTAAAGCTACCGGCTCCAATAATTGCGGCAATTCCCATAAAGGTCAAATCGCGTAAACCCAAATTGCGAACTAGCGAAGGCCCTGATTCATGCGATGAATCTCCTACACTATTATGAATAGACTTTTTCCTGAAAATACTTGATGAATTCATGAATTCAATATTATCGATTTTAGCGTTTTAGATTGCAGTTCAAATGAAGACATTTCATTTCTTTTTAACTAATTTTTGATTAACGCTGAATATTCGAATGATACTCATTCAATATTACTATTTTTGCGAAGTTACAAAATTGGGGAATTAGCAATCCCGATAGCTATCGGGATGTCTAGAGCGTCTAGATGAAAATCGGGAAGACGACCATTGAAATATTGGGGAATTAGCTCATTTGGCTAGAGCGCTTGCCTGGCAGGCAAGAGGTGACCGGTTCGAATCCGGTATTCTCCACAACACCAACACGGATAATAAACAGAATATCAGTTTATTATCCGTGTTTTTTTGAGTGTTGTGAAATATTTGAGTTAAACATTTTTCAATTCTTTTTCTTGTCAGTTTTCCAATACATAGATTCCACTTGTATATCTATGTATTGATTTGTATAGACAACTCATAAAAAATCCAGTCTTTCTAAAAACTTCTTATTCAATTGGATATATAACAACAGAACGATTCAACCTCGTTCTCAATAAATTTATATATACACCATGAAGCAAATTTATTAATCACATCAAAATTCATTTTAGATGAAAATTCTTTCAATTCTATTGTGGTGGCAGTTGAATGATTTATCGCTAGTGATGGCGGGGAGTTTACTCGATATGGATGGGAATGTGAAGTGATTCTGATTGGAGATTTACTGCTTGATTATTTTTCGAGATGTAACACTTTTGCCATCATTAACCGAAATCACGTAAACGCCAGAAGCAATTTGTTCCAATGATAGAATTCCTTCGTGCAAACCTTGATGTGCATTGGAAATTTCCTTGGTGAAAACGGTTTCACCAGTGAGAGTTAGTAAAGATATCGTTGCCTTCGATGTTGCCTGAGTAAGGTAAAATTGAAAACCTACTTTGTCGATAAATGGATTGGGCATGCACGACAGAATCAGTGGAGAATCTTCTAAGTTGGATAGTGAAACCGTTGAATAATCTGGATTAGGAGCTAAAACTGGATTTGTGCCACGTGGTTGTAAGGCTTGAGGAGCTGTTACAAGGTGATTTTCATTGTTCAAGCATCTCCATGATGCGCTCACACTAGACTGGAAGGTTCGAGAAGAAATTGTATTCATATGCACCCAATCGCCTTGCACATTTTGCTGGTTGACATCGAGCAATAAATACCCTCTTTTGGTGAGATCGGCATATTTAACTGTTGGATTGAACACTTGAATTAATTGCACTGGAACGCCAAAAGTGAGGAAACTGCTCGAAGTTACGCTGGTACAAACATATTCAACAGCAACAGATCCAGCACCAGTTGATGCTGTGTAATTGTTGATGTTCCGAGGCACATCATTTCCCCATGAAGTATGAATATCGCCGGTTAAAAACACACAGTTGTTGATGTTGTTGTCATCGATGTGTTTCAAAACGCGTTCACGTTCAGCGGGATATCCATCCCATTGGTCTTCATTCACAGGATTGCCAAATATTCTCAGTGGCGCAATCATCACTTGGTTGCCGATTAGTTTCCACTGCGCTTGGCTTGAGCTCAAATTCGATTTGAACCACTCTAGTTGAGGTGCACCTAGAAGTGTTCTGTTGGTATCTGTTACAGCTGATCCGCTTGTTCCGGCTTGAACGTCTCTGCCTTCCAATCGTGTGTCAAGCATGATGAGCTCCACTAAATTTCCCCACGAAAAATTTCTACGTAACAAGCCGTTATCTTCCGATACAGGCATCCATTCGAAAAAGGCTTGCTTTCCATTGTTTTTGCGTGCTTCCCATTCTCCTTCAACTCCTTCGGTATGGTTTTGAGCACCACCAACCCAAGAATTATTGGCTGTTTCATGGTCGTCCCAAATTACGATAAATGGGAACTGGCGGTGGATTTCCTGAAGATCTGGATCAAGCTTGTAATGTGATTGGCGAATTCTATATTCTTCAAGTGAAACTACTTCATTTTCTGGCTGATGCAATCTTGAAGTATCTGTTCCGGGTGAAAAATCGGAGATCCCATATTCATAAATGTAATCGCCGAGATGGATGATAGCATCTACATCGTTTTTCGTAGCTACGTCGCGGTATGCATTAAAAAAACCGTCTTGGTAATTCGAACAAGACATCACAGCAAATCGAAGGTTTTCGATGCCTCCAGCTGGTGCGGTTCGGGTTCTGCCCATGGGAGAATAAATGCCGTTGGTTAGAAAACGATAGTAGTACCATGAATTTTCTGACAGATTGGTAGCAATCACCTTTACTGTATAATCGTTTTGTGCGGTTGCGCTCACATTACCATTGCTTACAATAGTCGAGAAGGTTGTATCGGTGGCTATTTCCCAAAGTACTTCTGCAGTTTCCTCAGCACCCGTTATTCTTGTCCACAGTATTACTGAATTGGCTGTGGGGTCTCCAGAAGCAATACCATGAAAAAACGGAGCTGCCAATGGATTTAAGTCAGAACGATTGGGAAGCAAATGTGTTTGTCCGCTAAGCTGAACAATGAAAAATAATGAGGATAAGCTCAGAATTAATGCCTTTTTCATGGAGGTTTTGTAAAGTGTAAAGTACTTCCTTCTGTTTTACTTGAATATTATTGGAATATAAAAGAACCTTCACTATTTGATGAAGTAAGCATTACAAAGTATATAGATTTGCAAGAAATATTTTACGAACTTAATAAGCTAAATTAATCGAATATATACAATCCAAACAGAGTCATTTGGGTATTTCTTTCTCAAGACTGGGGTAAATGAAATTTTAGCCAACCTACTATTTTTATGGTGTGAAACAAGTGTAGGGGCTTTTATGATATATACAAAATATTAGTGTTGAATAGCAGTATATTAAGTTGAGGTTCGTTCCGATAGCTATCGGACCCGGTATTCTCCACAAACGAAAAGGCCATCTGATGAGATGGCCTTTTTGTTTGTAAAAAAGTTGTAGAGTTAGAATCTATTTTATAACAGCAAAACGATGACTTATTTGTTTATCGTTTTGAAACTGCTGTAGAAAATAAACTCCTGGTTGCAGTTCTGTATTTGGAATTAACTCTCCAGCATTAGACCCTTTATTAATTGAAATTTCCTGTCCAGAAATTGAAAACAATTTAAACTGAGAACCATTCACCGAATTTGGAATTTTTATGTGAATTGTATTTTGAGAATACCATACTAGCGTTTCTTCTTCTTTAACATTTGATAATCCAGCACTAGTCCCATCATTAATCCAATTTACAATAGCAGGATCTCCAGGAGCAACCGGACTATCATAATATCCAGCCCAATTTCCTTCGGCATCAATGAGAAATTTGTTGAAGTTCCAAGTTACTGCTGCGTCGGCAACACCATTTAAATTTGCTCGTTGAAGCCATTTGTAAACCGCAGAAGTATCGCCCGTTTTTATTGAAATGCGGGACATCATCTGAAATGTCACATTGTAATTACCTGTACAAAAATCAAAAATAGTTGAATCTGAACCTGGATCTTGAGCTCCGAAATCGTTGCACGGGAAACCAATAATTTCAAATCCAGCACCTCCATATTGAAGATACAACGATTCTAAATCATTGAATTGATGGGTATATCCACAATAACTTGCAGTATTTACTACTAATAGTTTTTTTCCTGCATATTGAGAGAGCGAAATGGAGTCTCCTTCAATTGTAATAGCATCCAAATCATGAAAATTCATCAATTGTTGAGATTTTCCATGATTGAAAATAAAAAAAATAAAGATTGCGGTAAGGATTTGTTTCATGGATTATATTTAAGCAAACAAATGTACCACTAATATTTCTAGATTCTAGAGGAAATAAAAACCTCAAATCTTAAAACAAACAAGCCCTAACATTTGAAAAATGCTAGGGCTGAAATATTTTACATAGACCCTTATTTATTTACCAGAGCAAATGGATTTGCGAGATTTGAGTAACTCTTTAAATCCATTTTAATTGATCCAACTAGAACATTCGCTTGAAGTCTAACCGGAATTCGATTAATATCATCGCTCACCCATAATGTTAAATCGTCCTCTTCTTTAAAGACTCGTCCTTGTTGAATTAGTGGATGTATTTTGATGCATCTAATTTTACCTGCTCTTGTGCTAATAACTTCTCTTCCTACAAGTTTTATTTTCAAAGGGAAAATCTCCTCATCGAAAAATGTCTGAATGGTAATAATATCGCCCATTTTCACCCCAGCTAAATTTAAATTTCTGGCGTAATAAAAAGCGGATAAAATATCGTGCGTTGCACTGGGTATTGTAAATACTTTTCCGGGAGTATTTCTTGGACCATCTGTCCCAGAACGCTTAACATTGACCGATTTTGCCGTTTGATTGAATCGATAATCTTGATCGATAATAAAACCTCCTTCATTTACCCTTCTCATAAAAAAATGAGGCAATAAAGTTTGCTCATCTATATAAGAATCATAACGATCGCGCACTTTGAAAAACCAGTCGAACGCGTTTTTGGAATTTCCTGTTCCAACAACATGATAACAAGATGAATTATTAAACTTGATACTATCTTGAGCAATGGTAACAGTTGCTTCGCCGGCATCCATTAACCCATAATGTACTCGATAGGTAAGTACTTCTCCGCGTTTAAACGCTTTGTTCGAATTGTGGGATTGTGAAAATAGATTCCCAAAAATGAAAATGCTCAAAACATACATGCAAACTCTCATAACCAAGGATTTTCACTTGGCAGGCAAAGGTTGTGCCATCAACTCATTTTGTTATGTTTGCTTCAAACTCTTTGGCAAAAAGACCAGAGAACAAATGCTTTACATCATCCATAGTTATGTTTGCTTCC
>JBIPLZ010000289.1:0-3506 GCA_044369395.1 Flavobacteriales bacterium
GTTTTACCTGGAGCTAAACCTGCCGATATGGTTGCGGAGGAATAACGGTTGTAATGATACAATTGCGGAGGACTGCTCATCTCAGAAACATCAACCAAATTATCGAGCTGCACCAATTCGCCGGTTCTTGTGCGAACAGAGAGCGCTTTTAAGTCGAATGGCGTGTCACGATTCTCACGATTTACCTGAGATACAACCTGGTATTGCTTTCCGTTGAGCGTGAAATACCCCATGCGGTAATTGCTCAAAGCATGTTGTAAAGTTTGCGCAATATTTTGAATAGAAACGCCCATGCTCTCAGCCTTTTCTCGGTTTATCGTCACGTTGAGTTCGGGTTTGTTAAATTTCAAATTCACATCTACACCCTGAAACACTGGATTTTTATTGGCTTGTTCAAGAAATTTTGGAAGCACTTCTTTCAAACGTTCAAAATTGGGAGCTTGCAATACAAATTGCACAGGCATTCCGGCAAATCCTCCCGTTGAAATGGTCTGTTGCTGAATGGCAAACACCTTCGCATCGGGAAAGCCTTTCGACTTCTTCATCACATAATTGGCAATGTCTTGCTGCGAGCGTTTTCTGTTTTCAGGTGGAACGAGTGTAAGTCGGATAAATGCCGAGTTAACTGCACCCGAACCTGCAAAACCGGGAGCTGTAACCGTCAAAATCATATCTTTTTCAGGCACCGAATCCTCGAGAAAATCCTGCATCTTTAATACAAAATTATCGGTGTATTCGTATGACGAACCCTCTGGTGCGGTCACGATTAATCGCGTCCAGCTTCGGTCTTCCAAAGGCGAAAGTTCGGACTGCAAAAGCGGATACATGCCGATAATCATAGCGATAGAAACAGCAAGTATGAGCAAAGCCTGCCAACGCTTTTGCATAAAGCTATTCAACATATTTCGGTAGCCCAATTCCATGCGGATAAAAAAGGGCTCCGTAGCTACATAAAATCGGCTTTTTTTGTTTGGGTCCTTCCTTACCAAATAAGCATTGAGCATAGGTGTTAGCGTTAATGACACAAACGCGGAAATGGCAACAGCACCAGCCAATACAATTCCAAATTCTTGAAACAATCGTCCCACAAAACCCTGCATGAATATAACAGGCATGAACACTGCAACCAAGGTGAGTGAAGTGGAGATTACAGCAAAAAAGATTTCGTTCGAACCTTTAATTGCGGCATCAATGGGATTCATTCCACCTTCAATTTTCTTGTATATGTTTTCGGTTACCACAATACCATCATCCACCACCAAACCAGTTGCTAATACAATAGCCAACAAGGTGAGCACATTGATTGAATAGCCCATCACATACATAATGAAAAATGCTCCAAGCAGGGAAACCGGAATATCAATAAGCGGACGAATGGCAATCAGCCAATCGCGAAAGAACAAATAGATAATAATAACAACCAACAGGATGGCAATGAGCAAAGTTTCGAGCACTTCGTCCACGCTTTGTTGCACAAACTTGGTGTTATCGAGCACGATACCGAGTGTGATATCTTCGGGAACTTCTTTCTTTATTTCATCAACACGTTTGTAAAATTCCTTGGCAATATCGAGGTAATTAGCACCCGGCTGTGGAATCAAGGCGGCAGCCACCATAGGTGTTCCACTTAAGCGCAAAATGGTTTGTTCGTTTTCGGGGCCGAGTTGGGCATTTCCAACGTCAGAAAAACGAATGTTCACACCGTCGACAGATCGAATGATCAATGCATTAAAATCGGCTTCGGTGTGCAAACGACCAACTGTTTTCACACTGAGTTCTGTGGTATTGCCTTCAATTTTTCCACCGGGCAATTCCACATTTTGGTTCGAAAGTGCTTGTTGAATATCGAGCGAAGTGACACCTCGAGCAGCCATTTTCTCGGGATCTAACCAAAGTCGCATGGCGTATTTCTTTTGTCCCCAGATCTGCAAAGAACTCACACCCGGAATGGTTTGCAAACGTTCGCCAATCACATTTTCGGCATATTCGCTCACTTCCAATTGTGAACGAGTATTGCTTTGAATGGTCAAACTGAGAATCGCATCCGAATTGGCATCTGCTTTCGAAACCGTTGGTAATCCGTCAATATCCTTAGGTAGATCGCGAACCGCTTGCGAAACTTTATCGCGCACATCATTCGCAGCAGCTTCGAGATTCGAACCTAAGTTAAATTCAACAGTAATAACGCTACTCCCTTGGTTGCTAGCCGATGATATACTCCGAATGCCTTCAATTCCATTAAGCGCTTTTTCGATGGGCTCGGTAATTTGCGATTCAATTACATCGGAATTTGCTCCTGCATAACCTGTTCGAACGGTGATAATTGGCGGATCGATGGAAGGATATTCACGAACACCTAAAAACGTATATCCGATATAACCAAACAGCACAATAATGACATTCATGACGATTGCCAATATGGGTCGTCGAATGCTAATTGACGAAAGACTACTCATGTGCCGCCTCCTTTTTCACTGATTTAGCTGGGATAATTTTTAACGGAGCATCGGGTTTAATTGACAACAAACCACTTGTTAAAACACTGTCGCCAATCTGAAGACCCGAGATTATTTCGATTTGTTCGTCGCTTCGGAATCCTGTTTCAACTATTGCTTCTTGCGCTTTTCCATTTTTACACAGCAGTACTTTTTTCCCTTTTAATGTGGGAATGATACATTGTGTTGGGATTAAAATGGAATTTTTATTTGAGTTTAATGCGAGTTTGATTTGAGCAAATTGCCCAGGTAAAATCTGATGATTCGAATTTTGAACACGGGCGCGCATTTTAAAAGTTCGCGTATTGACATCCACCATTGGCTCAATGGCATATACCTGTGCTTCGAACTGTTGAACTGAATTTTGCAAACTAAATTGAACGTTTAATGGCAATGTGAATTGAGAAATATAACGTTCTGGGATGGAGAAATCGAGTTTCAATAAATCGTTTTGTTGCAATGTAGCTATGCGAGAAGAGGCATTTACGAATGATCCGACACTTACATAACGTAATCCAATGACTCCTGAAAATGGAGCGCGAATTTCCGTCTTATCGATGGTTGATTGCACATAACTGATATCTGCATCGGTCGCATTGACAATGCTTTGTGCCTGATCATATTCTTACTGACTTGTCCCTTGAATTTTTAAAAGATTTTTCAGTCGATCGGCTTTTTCGGATTGAAATTTACGTTGAACCTGAAGTTTATTGAGTTGAGCAGTTAAATCGGAAGCATTCAACTTCACAAGAATTTGACCTTGGGAAACACGCTCACCTTCCTGAAAATTGATTGAGGTAATTTTCCCTGCGACTTCGGGACACAGCACAACTTCTTCGTTTGCGTAAAGTGTTCCTGTAGAAGTTATTTCTTGGTTTAATTCTGATGTTTGAATAACATATACAGAAGTCGGACTCGATTGAACTGCATTAGATTTGGCTGGTTCTTTGGGTTTTGATAAAAAAACAAATTTAACAATCAGTACCACAGCTATTCCCGCAATTAGAATGA
>JBIPLZ010000290.1:0-3504 GCA_044369395.1 Flavobacteriales bacterium
CTGAAACGTTGCAGGAATTGATCGATTTAGGCGTAACGCGCGTATTGAGTTCAGGGGCGGCAAATACTGCGTTGGAAGGAATAGAGGTGCTGAAACAATTGGTCGTTCAAGCAGAAAACCGCATTCAAATTATGGCTGGAAGTGGCATAAATACAGCTCAGATTCCCGAATTGTGGAGTGCTGGTATTCGGCATTTTCACGCTTCAGTATCATCTTTCAAACCATCAAAAATGAACTTTCGTAATCCATCCATCCAAATGGGGAAAGAAGGTGATTTAGATGAATATGCTATTCAATTGGCAAGCGCTGAGAAAATCTCCGAAATGAAATCCGTTTTGCAACAATGCGCTATCTCGCACTAGTATTTTTATTCATACCCCTTTTCGGATTTTCCTCTGATACACTTCAGTTGAAGCAGTGGCGATTAAAATTGTCTCCCAATTTTCAAGAAATTCACTTTCAAGAAGCAATCAATTTAAACGATCTACTCAGGCTGCAGGCTTCTGAAAACAATTCCAATTTAAGGCTAAGGTTTTCATCTCAAAGCATTGCCTTTCGCGATTCAATGGCCTCTTTACCTTTGGAGATTTCATGCGTTTTTGATGCTCCCGATAAACGTAAAAACCTTGAATTGCAATTCAACTACCTACAAACATTCACGCGCATTTATCTCAACGATCAGCTCCTTGGCGAAACCAATAATGCCTTTCGACTTTGGTCATTTCAGGTTCCCAAACGACTGCTCAACAAGCACAATGTCCTTCGCATACAATTCCGTCCGCCTCGCGAAGAAGTGGAAGAAATCACACGACGGAATTTTCCCATGCCTGCCGGAAATCAAGTCGATTCGATTAAAACGGCTCCTTTCATTCGTCAGCCACAACAGGAATTTGGTTGGGACTTTTGTTATCCCGAAATCTATACGGGCTTTCGTGTTTTGCCTCAACTCATCGCGCATGCGCCACAAGAAGTACAATCGTTGAGGGTAGTTACGAGGTCAATTGCCTATGGAAACGCTCAGTTAGACATTCATCTCAAGGGAATTGCTTCTAAGAAAAAGCAAGTGCTGCATCTTCAAATCGATAGTTTAATTCGACACATTCAACTAAAACGAGGAGCGTTCGATACTCTCATTCAAGTAAACATCACCCAAGCAAAATTGTGGTGGCCAATTGGAATGAAGGATGGACCTCAACTCTACACTGCGAATTGTTGGTTTGATAAGAATATATCAGAAACCCAGGCGTTCCGTTTTGGAATCCGAATGATGGATTTAGAACAACAGCCCGATTCTGCAGGAGTTTCCTTTACGTTTAAGGTAAACTACGAACCCGTTTTTGCCAATGGCGCCAATGTGGTGATGCCGAACGAAGCGTTTGAGGGAGACCGAATTGCTGGCTTATCCACGAAGGAATTACAATACGTGCAATCGGCGGGATTTAACATGTTGCGCATTTGGGGCGGTGGAACGTATTTGCCTGAAGCCTTTTTTGATTGGGCAGATGAACACGGGGTGATGATTTGGCAAGATGCTATGTTTGCTTGTTCGTATTATCCGGTGGATGAAGCCTTTCTGGAAAATGTGAAACAGGAGATCGTTTATCAATCGGATCGCCTAGCAAAACATCCTAGTCTGGCGCTTTGGTGTGGTAACAATGAAATCAACGTTGGTCGAAAGAATTGGGGATGGGAAACGACCTATCAGTATCGAGTGCCTCAAAAGAGTATGTTGGATAATGACTATATCTTTTTCTTTGAAAGCTTTCTTCCAGAAATCCTTCGTCAAACGTCCCTCGAAATCCCTTATCTCTCCTCCTCGCCAGTCTCCAACTGGGGAAAAACATCGGAATTAAAAACCGGCGATAATCACGATTGGTCGGTGTGGCACGGAGAATATCCCGTGGATTCGGTGCTTACACGCATTCCTCGTTTTATGAGTGAATATGGATTTCCGTCATTTCCTTCCATCGAAGTTTTGGAGGAAGCGTATGGGAAAAGGTTGAATGAAATTGCCTTGCGCGATTTAGTAAAAAGCTACAAAGGCATTGCCTTGCTGCTTCGTTACCTCGACGAAAACGGTTTGCCACATGCTTCCAATGTGGAAATAATTACATCTTCTCAGTATTTGCAAAAGCAAGTGTATGCCGCAGCCAGCAAGGCGCATAAAAAGGCTGCTCCGTATTGCATGGGAACGCTCTTTTGGCAATTGAATGAAGTTGCCCCGGTAATGTCTTGGAGTGTGTTGGATTTGGATGGTTCACCCAAACAATCTGCTGGTTTCTTCGAACACTAAATCAAATTCGACTTCCGGCATCTATCAAGCGATTGCCACTTACATCGTGCACGGCATAATTGAATCCGGGTTGCACGCAATAGGCGCCATATTGTCCAGCGGTATTTAGAGCAATAAATCCGACTTGAATGTCTTTAATGCGATGTTGTTGCTTTTTGTAAACGCGCTCAACAGCTTCTTTACAAGCTTCTTCGGGTGTTCGTCCTTGGCGCATGAGTTCAACTACCAAATGACATCCGGCAATCCGAATCACTTCTTCTCCATGACCTGTTGCTGTTGCTGCTCCAATTTCTCCATCTACATACAAACCAGCACCGATAATGGGCGAGTCACCCACGCGACCGTGCATTTTAAACGCCATGCCGGAAGTGGTGCAACAGCCCGATAAACGTCCTTGCGCATCAAGGGCAATCATACCAATGGTGTCGTGATTTTCGATATTTGCTTTGGGTTTGTACTCCGATTTTTTCAACCATTCTTTCCATTCAGCTTCCGATTCGGGAGTGAGTAAATTGATTTTGGGAAAACCTTGCTCAAAGGCAAATTGCAAAGCGCCGTCGCCTACCAACATGACGTGAGGGGTTTTCTCCATCACTCTTCGCGCCACCGAAATGGGATGCATGATATGCTCCAAACAGGCCACCGAACCAATGTTGAGGTTTTCGTCCATAATGCAAGCGTCCAAGGTCACGCGGCCATCACGATCGGGTCTGCCGCCATAACCCACACTGCGTTCTTCTGGATCGGCTTCTACCACCATCACTCCGGCTTCCACCGCATCAAGCGAATGACCGTTTTTTGATAAGATCTTCCAGGCTTCTTCGTTGGCTTTCAATCCAAATTTCCAAGTAGAAAGCACAATGGGTTTTTGCTGAACGAGTGGGGAAGAGGTTTCGATGAAAGTTTCACCCTTGCTGCCTTTCACAAAAGGAGAAATGCCCAAAGCTGCTGTTCCGAGTATGCCTGATTTAAGAAAATTGCGTCGATTGCTTGCCATTATTCAATTATGATTTCATCAAAAAAGATCCAAGAATTTTTTCCTGCTCCCGGATTTCCCTCTGGTATAAGCCCAGGGTTTTTAGCTGTAATGCGAATATATCGCGCATCAACCGGTCTAAATGTCATATACTTTATTCGAGGATTAGGTCTGATGGGAACGATTGTCGAGTATATAATGTCTTTCCACTCTATACCATCCTCAGACCGTTCGA
>JBIPLZ010000030.1:0-12259 GCA_044369395.1 Flavobacteriales bacterium
GATTTATGTTGTTCGCCGACCGTTAATGCGAATGTTTGGAAATTACCTTATTCAAGAGGATGAGTTAAGTCAATGCGATGCCTTATTTGTTCTGAGTGGTAACCCGAAAGACCGAGCAATGGAATCGGCACGTTTGTTAAAAGCAGGATTTGCCCCCAAGGTTGTTTGTACCGGAGAATCGGTTCATCGCATTTTATTGGTTGTTGGCGACAGCACCGACGAAGCCGATTTAAGTCGCATGGAATTACTTGCCGCTGGAATACCGGAAAATCAAATTGAAGTTTTGCATATTGGAACGAGCACGCGCGAAGAGAGTGAAGCCATTTTAGCATATTGTAAAATAAAAGGCCACAAGAAAATCATGGTGGTTTCGGATAAGTTTCACACCAATCGCATCGATTACGCTTTTCGTGATGTGTTTGAAGATGCGGGTATCCAACTCGTTTTAAGAGGAAGTCCAAGCAATGCGTATTCAGAATCGAATTGGTGGGCAAACGAAGAAGGACTCATTATGGTCAACAATGAGTATATCAAGTTGCTTTATTATTATGTTAAACATTAATAGATAACTAATTTTTTCAAATCTTCAAATCTTCAAATCTTCAGCACATCAGCACATCAAAATTACCAGCACATCAGAATTATCATCACATCCAATAATCAACTATCTTCGTTCTGTGAACAACAAACAACTTTTTAGTTTGATACTGCTTGCAGTTTTCTGCCTGCGCTATCTTTCTGCGTTTGAATTTCACGACCATAGAACGGATTCCGAGCGTTGTATACAAGAACATGCTGATCACCGTCACAATTTCACTTCGTGTGAAATAACCGATGTATTAGGTGCGAATTTCCAAGGACACTGTTCCGATAAAAATCACATCAAACAAGAAAAAAAGCCCTGTCAGATTTGATTCGACAGGGCTCTTGTTATTAAACCAATTCTATTAGTCTACTATAATTTCAATGTCCATATCGGCCATATTTAATACATCATCGAATGCCAGCAATTCAATAGTGTAAACACCTGGTGTCCAGCCAATGGTAGGGATGGTTTGGTTGATCGTGTAGGTTGACGTGGTAAGTTCTATATCATTGTCGGAAACGAGAGTGCTGCCTTTGAATATTTTAATTTCCAATGCACTAAGTGCCAAGTTATCAATAACATCGCCTTGGATAATTAAATCGGTTCCTGCAGTGATGTTTGAACCTGCAACTGGTGAGGAAACTGTAATTACTGGTGCTATCAAATCGCCAGAATTGCGGATATAAATATCGCGTTCTACAATTTCACTGGTGTTTCCCGCCTTATCAACCGCAGCCATGATTACGTGGTAGAGACCAGCTGCAACATCGGCTGGAATATCGATGTGTTCATGGATGGATTGCGATTTACCTGTTAAATTTAAAATCACAATTTTTTCCCAGTAGCTACTTGCATCCATTTTTCCATGCATATGCCCATCAGATGCACTATGGATATCGATTTTTAACTGTGAAAGTTCAACATCATCGGTTATAGTTGCATCCACATGAAGTTCATCGCCCGAAATTAAGGTGTCGTTTTCGAGTGGTTCGCTCACAGATACGATTGAAGGAGCGGTATTGTCGACCTCATCTTTTTTGCAAGAGCTAAAAGAAATAGAATAAAGTAGTATGATTGAAAGTAATGGAAGATGGTATTTTTTCATGATCGTTAAGTTTTAGATTATTTAAAACAAATTACACATAAGAAATGCGTAATAGTCAAAGAGCCTGTAAATCAACTTTTTAATAAAATTTGATAACGGTTCCAATCTCGAAGACTTTCGAAAGGGATTGACTCGTCAAATCAATCGTTCATTAATAGGAACTTTCGACTGATAAATTCGAGATGTTATAAAAATGACTAGCTCATAACTGGTGGAGCTCTTCCGCCAAGACATAATGGTTTGATGCTCAACGGTGATGTTACCAAACATAGATATATGTTCGGTTGAACGAGATCTATCCACTCAAGCGAATGGACATTGTGCAACTCCGCAGGCATCCATAACACCTGATCGTTGTTGCAGTGAAAGTGAGCTTTACTTATGCACTCTTCTAATGTGATAAAATCAGTAGTATGCGTATGATTTTCGTCGTGCCAAATTGCATGCAGCATGTCGGGAAACCACTGCAATAAAAGAGCAGGTAAAACAACCAGAGCAATGAGTTTGCGCATCATGGTTTTAGCGTGCTTTTAAATGGAATTAACAAACTGAACATTACGTTACGCCCAGCTTCGGGAAGGTTCAACATCCTATAGCGATTGAGATGTGCATAGTACTTTGTGTTGAACACATTTTGTATGTTAAGAACCAGTTTCCAGGTTTGATCACCGACTTGAATTCCAGTTCCGAAATTCAGGTTAAACAGATTAAATCCGGGCGTTTCAGGTTCATTTCGGGCAACATCATTTTGGTCGAAAACACCTTGCCACTGCAAGCCTATGTATATATCCTGAAGATGCTTGCCCCATTTTTCCCATTCGTATTCAATATCTGATCGAAGTTGAGCAGGAGGCATAAAGGGAAGGGAATAGCTGGTTTCGAGATTTCTGCCTGCTACATACTGACCACTTAAACCGAAATGAAAGTGTTCGGAAATGTGAAAATCCGATTGGAATTCAGCGCCATAATGAATCGCATCGGCTTGGTTAAAGCGGTATAAAAGCCCTGCATCGGGCAATAAGGAAAATTCTGCAGTTGGATCGAGAAAGATGAATCCGTCGAAATAATTGAAGTAAGGACTTAGGCTAATTTCCCAGTTGGGCGAGGCGTATTTTACAAGTAAATCGCTCTGGTATCCGCGTTCGGATGTTAATGTGGAATCGCCCATTTCGTGACGAAATGATCCGTGGTGAATGCCGTTAGCAGTGAGTTCGGGAGCTGTAGGCATTCGGAAACCCGATCCAAAATTGAATTTCACATTGACTTTTTCAGAAGGGAACCATGAAACACCCGTGCTTCCAGAGGCATTGTTGAAGTTTCGGTTGATGTTCGGACTTGCTTGTGTGTATCCCGAAATGGTAATAGAATCTTCATAAATGGGACGTAAATAACGATCTGCACGAATGTTACCATAATCGTAACGAATGCCTGCATTGAAAATCAGGTCCTTAGTCATTTCTTTTCGCACAAAAGCAAAAGTTCCTGAAGAGAAATTGGTATATTCAGGAATGAGGAAGCTGAAGCCTGCAATCCGGTTTTGTTGCACACTGCTATTGATTCCGATCACCCATTTGAAATTGTTTTTTCCTTCATAATGGAACCGAGCGTTGGAAGTGATGGTTTGTAATTTGAACTCTAATTCTACATCTCCTTGAGGCTGTGGGCCTTTGCCATGAGCATGTGGATAGGAGAATTCTCGACGGTGGTTATATTGATAACCGAGGTCTATCTCCATCCAATGTTTTCCAATCATTAAACTGGTGTTCGAAATGGCTTTGTAATGCTGTACACGTTGATAGGGCAAATCGATGTCACGATAGGTTGAATCGTGTTTTAATTGGTAGCTTCTAGGTATTCCATGGGCGCCGGAAAAAAGCCCCACTTTTTGGTCGAATAAGCTGAAAGTAAGCGTTGAAAAGCCCCATTTTTTACTTGTGCCAAACATCATTTGGGCGTTTCTTTCTCGTCCTGCTGTATTTTTAAGTCGTTTATTCTCTATCGGGAGAATGTATGAATTGTAAATGAACGAATCGGCGGGAACACGATAATCGGCGTAATTTTGAATGGAAATTCGTGTACGAAAAAAATAGTCATTTTTATTGATGGAGGTCATGCCCGAAATTCCCATGAAATCATTTACCGAACGTCCAGTGAGAAGCAATGCCGAGTTTGAAGTGTTAAGTTCGGGAGCTGGTGCTGGACGTATGTTTACTAAACCTCCAATTCCATCTGATCCATAAATGAGCGAGGACGGACCTTTGAGAACTTCCACACGATCAACAGCAAACTGATCGATTTCTAAGCCATGGTCGCCGCCCCATTGCTGGCCTTCTTGTTTGATTCCATTTTCGGCAACCACAACCCTATTGAAGCCCAAGCCACGAATAACTGGTTTGGAAACACCCATGCCTGTATTGATTGAACTTACGCCGGGAATGTTTTCCAGGATTTTCACTAAGGAAGCATTCCCGTTTTTAAGCATGAAGTCCTTGTCTACAACCTGCATCGATTGAGATTGCTCTCTTTGTCCGGATTTCAGTATACTTTCTTCAATGGTAATGTTGTTGAGTTCGATGGAAGCTTGTTGCAGTTTTATTTTAAGTGGTTGGTTCGTTTCGCTTACCGTAAGATCGATTTCTGCGGCCTTGAATCCGATGAGGTGAAGGTGGAGATGGTAATTCCCCGGTCTAATTCCTGAAATGTTAAATTCACCTCGGTCGTTGGTTTGCGATGATTTCGATACTTCGTGAATAAATACGGTAACGCCAAAAAGAGGAGCGCCTTGTTCGTCGGTGATGGTGCCTGAAATTTGGGTTGAGGTTTGAGCAAAAGTTTGGATTTCCGAAAAAATCAGAAGAAGCAATAGAACCAAACGTATACTCCCGCGCAACACTTACAAGTTTTTTTGATTGGATTACAAAAGTACTAAAAATGATCTAAATGCAATCTTGTTGCATCTGTTTTATTTTATAACTTTGGTGTATGGATTATTCGATACAACTTCTTCATGAGAATGGTTTACGAAACACACCTGTTCGACGAAAGGTTCTCTCATTTTTAAAAGAAAGAAAACATGCGGTAAGTCACGCTGAACTTGAAGAAACATTCAATGGCAAAGCAGATCGAGTAACCTTATATCGTGCTCTCCAAACATTAGAACAAAAGGGCATTCTTCATAAAGTACTCGACCGTAATGGAATTGCGCGTTATGCCATGTGTCAAGATTCCTGTTCAGCTCACCGTCACAATGACCAACACTTACATTTTCATTGTAATAATTGCAAGAATGTCTTTTGTATTCCTATTGACGATTATCCAGTGGTTACATTGCCGAAGGATTTCGAGTTAAGCAATATCCAACTCAATGCAGAAGGAATTTGCGATAATTGTGTGCCAAATTAGATGTGTGACTTAGCATACGTTCTTATCTCATCGTGTTTCGATTTGATTTAAACTTATCGCTCACAAGAAGTTAATTTATTAAATAGAAAGTTACAGATTTGAAGCTGTAAAATTTGTTAAATTCTGGTTGATTCAAATGTCGAATTTTCAATTTAGGTCTCATTGGCTATAATTGTTCAGGAGATTTTCGTTTTGTAAACGTATATAAACGTTTCAAAAGCAAAAGCATTACGCGCTTTTAGGTATGTTGCACCCGGGAAGGGGAACTTGGGTTTCCCTAAAGTATTGAGGTATCAAATGCAAATTCAAAATGCCATAAACGGACAAATATTTTGAACATGCTTGTTGATAATTTCAGTTTGTATTGATGATTATGTATGAGTTCAGTGTATTCGTTTAAGACAGTTGATGCCTCCCGAGTTAATTGTTTTAAACGGATATAAACATTTCAAAAGCACAAGCATTAAATGTTTTGATTTATTTGCACCTGGAAAGGGGAAATTGGGATATCATATTAGATTATCATTGTAAGCTAAATACATAAAATGCCCAATTCAGTTTTTCTTTCAAATTTGATTTTCAAAAAATGGATTGGAATCCCAATTTGTATACAATTGGAGATTTTAAGCACCAATATTTATTATTAAGTATTCGTATTAATTCAATTTTATAGATTGTATTTATTTTATCATTCATAAAATCAGCATATTATATTTCTGCAAGCTTGTCGTTTTTCGTTTTTAAATCCTTTGTCGACGCACATTTGTCAAACAATTTAAAAACATAAAAACATGAAATCTAAAACGTATTACAACCTCATCCTCGATCAAAGCGGCAGCATGTCAGGTACACGCACCGAAACATTAAATGCATTAAACGCGCAAATCGAATCTTGCCGACAAATTGCAATAACACATCCAAATCAGGAACTTTTGTTATCGCTTACATTATTTAATACCAGTGTTCAATGTTTATTTAGCAACCTTTCTCCAAATCAAACTCCATTGTTAACTCAAAAACAATATGAACCCGATGGAAGCACTGCATTATTGGATGCCATTGGAATGCAAATCAATAAGATGGAAGAAGTAATTCAACCAGGGGACGATGTAGTGATGGTAATTTTAACTGATGGACAAGAAAATGCTTCTCAATACTACAATTTCAAACAAATTTCGGAACGTATAAGTCAACTAAAAGCTACGGAGCGCTGGACATTCAGTTTTATGGGAGCTGATATTGATGCTTGGGATATTGCAAGTCGTTTACAAATCGATCGTGATGAAGTTGTTTCTTTCGACAAAAGAGAAATGTCAAAACAAATGAACATCGTTAGTAATGATATAAGTGAGTTTATGAAATTAAAATCAGAAGGAGTTAAAAAGAAAGGTTTTTTTAGTAAGTAAGCAATTTTTTACATCGCCTAAATCATATTATGTTAAGTATTAAGAAGATTATTTAGTTTCATTAGTTTGATAAATAATTCCCGCATTTTCCGGGAATTATTTATCAATTATTCAACAATAGCATCAAATCGTTATTCATTTCTCATTATATAACTACATTTGCATTGAATTAATTATAAAATGTAAATCATGAGCAAGGGAGTTGAGTTAGATGTTTTGGACAGGAAAATCCTCACCATTCTGATGGAAGACGCAGTTGTACCCTACACCGAAATTGCTAAACAATTGGATGTTTCAGCAGGTACTATTCATGTTAGAATGAAGAAGCTAGTCGAACAAGGTGTTGTAAAAGGTTCGCAATTGATAATTGATCCAGTTGTTATTGGCTACGATATTTGTGCATTCATAGGTATTTTTCTCGATAAGGGCTCTGCTTATTCGGATGTTCGCAAACAAATGATGAACATTCAGGAAATTGTTGATTTACAATATACAACGGGTGTTTACAGTATTTTTGCCAAGGTGCTTTGCCGAGACACCAATCATTTACGTGAAGTCTTAAATGAAAAGATTCAACCTATTCAAGGCATTCAACGCACCGAAACATTTATTGCATTAGAACAAGGTTTTGCACGACAGATTAATATCGTGTGAAAATTTACATTGCGTTTTGCACAATTGTCTGTTTAAAACATACCATCTTATATCAATCAGGTATGTTAAAATAATAACAACATTTGCTTAAACCAATATAAATAATAAACATGAAAA
Source organism: Flavobacteriales bacterium (assembly GCA_044369395.1). Taxonomy (GTDB): domain Bacteria; phylum Bacteroidota; class Bacteroidia; order M30B66; family M30B66; genus CALQRR01. Next base: position 7,271 of record JBIPLZ010000030.1, read on the forward strand.
AAAGTTTAATTCTTGCTGCCCTTCTTATCGGAGCTGGTTCAGCACAAGCACAATTAACTTCTAAAAAAGGTGAAGCGTATTTACCTGCAGCAGGAGATTGGTCTGTTGGTATTGATGCAACTCCATTTTTAACTTACATGGGAGGTTTCCTAAGTGGAGCAGGAGCAGTTGCGCCAACACAAAATTTCTTAAATGCAAATCAAACAATCATCGGTAAGTATTTTAAAACCGATAAAATGGCATATCGTGGAATTTTGAGAATTGGAAGCAACTCTCAAAATTGGTCAAACATGGTAGGTAAAACAGGTGCTGCTGTACCTACATATCCTACTCTACCTGAAATGGTTGAAGATACATACAAAGAAAAATCCATGAATATTGCAATTGGTGGTGGTTTAGAATGGCGTCGTGGTTCTACACGCCTTCAAGGTTACTACGGTGGTGATGTGTTAATTGGAATGAGTAATTCAGGTCGTACTTATGAGTACGGTAATGCTCTTTCAACTACTACAGCTGTAGCTTCTACTGATTGGTCAGGTGGCGGTAATCCTGCAAACTTAACAGTTGATACATACGGTAATGCTGCACGTAACACCGAAGTAAAAGACGGTAGCGTGTTTGGATTAACTTTAAGAGGTTTTGGTGGTGTTGAATATTTCGTATTGCCTAAAATTTCTATCGCTGGTGAATTTGGATGGGGATTATCTTTTGCTTCGGCAGGTGCGAGTTCAGTAACACTTGAAAGTGTTGGAGCTGATGCTGCAGGAACAGCTGTTATCGGAACTCAAACTATTGAAGGTAACAAAGGTGGAACATTCTCAATCGACACAGATCGTAACCTTACTGGCACTGCATCTGGCGCATTGCGTTTGAACTTCCATTTCTAATCTAAATATAAGGTATGGAAACTCCTGCAGATTTTTTCTGCAGGAGTTTTTTTTTGGTATGAACTCGATGCACGTTTTTACAATATTCTCATTGCAAACTGTATATTTGTGCATATTATCAATTCAATGTCAAGCAGTATTCCTTCAGACTTTTTTGAGTCTGCCAATTTAAAAAACCTTAATCAGCAGTTCAACGCAGCATTGCCATACAGGCATGTAGTTATTGACTCCTTTCTGGATCCTGAATTCGCATCCATCTTATCAGATAGCTTCCCTGGAATAGATAAAATGAGTCGTAATTATCAAGGGCTCAATGAACATAAATCGGAAGGTGCAGGTTTCGAAAATTTCCATCCGGCCTTTTCGCAATTGCGCGAAGCGTTAAATACTCCCGAATTTTATCAAGCTTTAAGTACCATAACTGGAATTGAAAACTTGTATTCCGTTGAAGATGCTTTGGGAATGGGGGTTCATCAAGGCGGAAATGGTTCATATCTCGATATTCACATCGATTTCAATATACACAGCGTGCGTAACATTCACCGCCGCATTAATTTGTTGATATTCTTGAACAAGGATTGGCAAGAAAGTTATGGCGGTATGCTGGAAATGTGGAATGCCAATGTAACGAAACTCGAAAAGTCTATTCTCCCAAGCATTAATCGCTGTGTGATTTTTGAAACCAATGAAATTTCATATCACGGTTACAATAAAATCAATGTTCCTGAAAACATTACGCGCAAATCTTTTTACGGATATTATTACACCGATTTACGTGATGGTGCAGCAGGATATCATGATACCGTTTTTAAAGCAAGACCAGAAGAGGGTCTCATTAAAAAAGTGAAAACGGATGTGAAAGAAACACTGAAAAACAACATTAAACGTTTGCTTAAAAAAGCAGGAATCTCAATCTAATGAAACAAGAAGCTTTAAAATATACGCAGTACACCGATTATCCATGTCACTTAAGTCGTCTTGAATGGATTTACGATACAATCGACCAAAATAAAAAATCGGGTGAAACAGTTAAAGTGCTTGATGTTGGAGCTGGAACTGGCAATGTAACAATACCGCTCGGTACAATCGAAAATTCAGAAATTCTCGGTATCGATATTCATCAACCCACTCTCGATATTGCGATTGCTGCCAATACACTTTCCAATGTGAAGTTTAAATTCGAATACTTGCAAGACAGTCCACTTGCTGGTATGGAATACATCATTCTTACAGAAGTTTTGGAACACATTGGTCCTTACCACGAAATCCTCGAATATTTGGGTAAGCATTCCGATAAAAATATGAAGCTGCTTATAACCGTTCCCAATGGTTGGGGGCCTTTTGAGTTTGCCATGCAGCCGCTATACCTAATGCGTAAAATGGGTTTGAATAATTTCATTCTCAAAGTGAAAAGTATTTTAGGAAAGAAAGAACCGTATTCCCAAAACTATGAAACCCCGCATGTCAATTTCTTTACGGTTGGTCGATTGCGTCGTGAATTAAAACAATACGGTTTGAAAATTACAGAAGTGAAAAAAGCATATCACTTCGCTCCAATTATTGAAACGTATTTGCCTTTTATTCCTTTGAAAACAATAGCGAAACTCGATAATAAACTAGCTGCGGTATTGCCTCAATTTATGGCTGCTGGTTTTTACTTTAAAATTGAGCACGCTTAATCGTTTCAACGAACACTTTCTGCATACTGTTTGGCGAAGTAGGTGATGATGATATCAGCACCAGCACGTTTTATCGATGTGAGAATTTCGATCATGGCTGCATGTTCATCAATCCATCCTTTTTCGGCGGCTGCTTTCACCATCGAATATTCGCCGCTAATATTATAAGCTACGATAGGTAATTGACTGAATGCCTTAACGTCTGCAATAATATCCAAGTAAGCTAATGCCGGTTTTACCATCAAGAAATCGGCTCCTTCATCTGTATCGAGTTGGGCTTCGATTAATGCTTCTCGTCGATTGGCAGGATGCATTTGATACGTTAATTTATTTCCAAACTTGGGCGCAGAGTCAAGTGCATCGCGGAAAGGACCGTAAAATGCTGAAGCATATTTCGCGGTGTAACTCATAATGGAAACATCGCTGAAACCAGCATTGTCGAGTGCAGTTCGGATAAATCCAATACGCCCATCCATCATATCGCTTGGTCCAATAATGTCGGCACCTGCTTGTGCTTGAGCAACCGACATTTTAGCAAGAACTTCCAATGTTGGGTCATTTAATATAACCCCATTTTCATAAATCCCGTCGTGGCCGTCGCTGCTGTAAGGATCCATAGCAACATCGGTGGTGATAGAACACTCGGGCAATGCCGTTTTAAATGCCGAAATGGCTTTCAAATAAAAACACTCGGGATGGTAGCTCCACGAGGCATACTTGTCTTTCTTCGATTCCTCAATGGCAGGAAATAATATAAAATTCTGAATGCCCAATGCGTAACACTTTTTCGCTTCTTCAATGGCGAGATCAATACTCCATCGAAAAACTCCAGGCATCGAGCTGATTTCTATTTTCTGATTTTCTCCATCTACCAAAAAGAATGGTAAAATAAGTTGAGAGGTATGTAATCGTGTTTCTTGAACCATACTGCGAATGGCTTCTGATCGACGGTTTCTTCGGGGGCGACGTGTATTCAATGACATGCTGCGAAGATATGTAAATTGATTTTCTAATTGATTCATTGATGTATTATCCATTTCATGTTGAACTGATTTTGGCGGGATTTTAATTGTTTGAGAATTCACTATTTACTCAATCGCTTTTAAACATTTTACATTAGTTTTGCTATTATTCGCTATGTTAATCGGAGTCGGTAAATCGAAGGTTGTTTTTAAGAAATTGCAGATGCCTTTGTTTGGATATGGGAATTCTGAACATGTTGCAGAAGCCATAGAAAACGATTTGTATGCTCGTGCATTTGTATTTAAGAACGAGCATTCTGCGCTTGCCATTGTTAACTTAGAATGTTGGATAATTTCACATCACTTAAAGAAAGCAATTGTTGATGATCTTAATTCCTTGCACAAGGAAAGTGGATTAACGATGCAAAATATTATGCTTTGCGCACAAAATACGCACAGTGCGCCCGGTGGATATTCTCATTATGCATTTTTAAATCTCACCACAGGAGGCTTTCATCCCGATGTTTTTAATGCCTATCGAAAAGCGTGTGTTGATGCCATCTCCAAAGCATTGAAGGATTTTGAACAATGCGATTTACATCTCAATGCCGAATTGATGGATCCTGCATCGGATGTTGCTTTTAACCGATCGCTCGAAGCTTATAATAGCAATCCGGAAGTTGCGGAGGTCGATGAAAATCACACCCAGCTTGCATTCAATCGCATGATGAAGCAGTTGAAAATCAGTGTAAATGAGTCCATTCAAAAAGGACTGATCAATTGGTTTCCTGTTCAAGGTTCGTCGGTTTCAGCGAAAAATTCTAGAATTCATCCAGATAACAAAGGCTATGCAGCATCGTTGTTTGAAAACGATAAATCGGAAGAACGAAATTTCATTGCCGCATTTTGTGGAGAAGCACAAGGCGATGTTTCTCCCAACTACCATGGAAGAGCCAAATGGTGGCCAAGAGGTCGTTACGACGATGAATTTAAATCAGCATACTTTAGTGGTTTCTTTCAGTTTGAACATGCTAAAAGAATTTTTGAATCAGACGATTATCAAATACCTATGAGCAACACGCTCGATTATATTCAGTATTACGTGAATATGTCGGATGTGATGTGCGATAAACAATATACCCACGATAAAAAACAACATCAAACTGGAGCAGCAGCCTTAGGGCTTTCATTTCTAGAAGGCGATGATGTAGATAATCCCGGAATTGATACGTTTACCTCCACCTTAATTCGTGGAATTGACAGTTATAAGAACACAATCCGTAAAATGCCGGTTTTGAGTTCGAAGGAAAATAGATCGCATTTTAAAGATTTGGAGGAAGCGCATGGACCTAAACATTTGTTAGTTGAATTAGAAGAAAAACGTGTTTTAGGATATTCCAAACTCAATTTAATTCCTTTACCTAGCGTAATGACTGAAATAGGCGAGGAGCTAAATCGTCA
>JBIPLZ010000291.1:0-3493 GCA_044369395.1 Flavobacteriales bacterium
AGAAATATTTTGTAGAATTAGCAGTTGATATTTTGAACTAAAATTCTATCTAGTTTTCAATATTAATTTTGTGTTAAATTACTACATTTGTTTATTAGGTTAAGTAATCACATAATTCGAATTCTACAAACAATTTTTTCCTGAGCAGTTTAAATTGATGTTTTCGAACAGTTGAAACTCTGAATGGGTTAGGAGATCAACAGATTATTATGTGAGATTTTCCCGGAGCTGTTTTCATTTTCAGCTCCGGGTTTTTTATGCATAAAAAAACGCCATCCCTTTTGAGAATGGCGTTTAAAAAATGTGATTCTAGGTTTACTTATCGTCCTTCACTTCTTCGAAATCCACATCAGTAACTTCCGAATTTTGTGATTGCTCTCCACTTGATTGATCTGTTCCAGCTTCAGCACTTTGTCCAGCTTTGTACATGTCTTCCGAAGCTGCTGCCCAAGCTGCATTTAATGTTTCAAGTGCAGTGTCTATAGAAGCTAAATCACGATTCTGGTGAGCCGTTTTCAAGGTTGTTAAAGCACCTTCAATTGCTTCTTTCTTTTCGGCAGGAATCTTATCGCCAAACTCTTTCAATTGTTTCTCTGTTTGAAAAATCAAACTGTCAGCTTGGTTAATTTTCTCTGCTTCTTCTTTCACCTTACGATCGATTTCAGCATTGGCTTCTGCTTCTGCCTTCATTTTCTTGATATCATCGTCGCTCAAACCAGAAGATGCTTCAATACGAATCTTTTGCTCTTTGCCAGTTGCTTTGTCTTTCGCTCCAACATGTAAAATTCCATTGGCATCAATGTCGAAGGTAACTTCTACTTGAGGTACACCACGAGGTGCTGGCGGAATTCCATCCAAATGGAATCTTCCAATAGTACGGTTTTGAGCAGCCATTGGGCGTTCTCCTTGAAGAATGTGAATTTCAACGGATGGTTGATTATCACTCGCAGTGGAGAATACTTCCGATTTTTTAGTTGGGATGGTAGTGTTCGATTCAATCAAGCGTGTCATAACACCACCCATTGTTTCGATTCCTAATGAAAGTGGAGTAACATCCAAAAGAAGTACATCTTTCACCTCGCCAGTTAATACACCACCCTGAATTGCGGCTCCAATAGCTACTACTTCATCAGGATTTACACCTTTGTTTGGTGCTTTTCCGAAGAATTTCTCAACAGCTGCCTGAATTGCAGGAATACGTGTAGAACCCCCAACCAAGATAATTTCATCGATATCGCTCGTGCTATAACCTGCATTTTTCAATGCTGTTTTGCATGGTTCAATGGTACGACGAATTAAATCATCAGCCAACTGCTCAAATTTAGCACGACTCAATGTGCGAACTAAGTGTTTCGGACCAGTTGCTGTAGCCGTAACGTATGGTAAATTGATTTCTGTACTTGCCGAGCTAGACAGCTCAACTTTTGCTTTTTCTGCAGCTTCTTTTAAACGTTGAAGCGCCATGGCATCTTTACGTAAATCTAAACCATCACCTTCGGTTGACATAAATTCTTCGGCCAACCAATCGATAATTTTTTGATCGAAATCATCTCCACCTAAGTGTGTATCACCGTCAGTAGATTTTACTTCGAAAACACCTTCGCCCAATTCAAGAACTGAAACGTCATGTGTTCCTCCGCCGCAATCGAACACCACAATTTTCATGTCGGCATTCTTTTTATCCATGCCATAAGCAAGAGCAGCAGCTGTTGGCTCGTTGATGATTCGCATCACCTTTAATCCAGCAATTTCTCCTGCCTCTTTGGTTGCCTGACGTTGTGCATCGTTGAAATATGCAGGAACTGTGATGACAGCTTCTGTAACTTCATGACCTAAGTAATCTTGTGCTGTTTGCTTCATTTTCTGAAGCACCATAGCAGAAATTTCCTGCGGTGTATAAGTGCGATCGTCAATCTGAACGCGTGGTGTGTTGTTGTCTCCTTTAACAACGGTATATGGAACGCGACCACTTTCGGTTTGAACTTCCGAGAATGAATTTCCCATAAATCGTTTGATGGAAGAAATTGTTTTTGTTGGATTTGTGATGGCCTGTCGTTTTGCAGGGTCTCCTACTTTGCGTTCTCCTTTTTCAAGGAATGCGACTATAGAAGGTGTTGTTCTTTTGCCTTCGCTGTTTTGTATAACAACCGGCTCGTTACCTTCCATCACGGCCACGCAGGAGTTGGTTGTTCCTAAGTCAATGCCTATGATCTTTCCCATTGTTTGTGTTTTTTAAATTCGGTTAATTTTCAGTGTGATCCCCGGTTTTCAATGTCTGTGCCACCTAAAAAAAACACCCTGCGGCTGTCATTTTTGACAGAGCAGGGTGCATTGCTTTCCGATTTTTCACTAATTCGGGTGACAGATAGTCAGAATTAACGTGGTAGCCAATTCATATCCTCCGTTAATGGATTTCTACGAAGTGTGTCTACAGTAAAATCGTCAATGTATTTTGTACGCGTGATACTATTTCGAGAGGAGAAAAGCCCCAAGCCATTTTCCACATTCGTGTATTGTGGGCGCTCTTGTGCAACTGTATTGGAAGGTTGATTTACATTTAAGTAAGTTGTCATATCATCTGCTGCAACATTAATTTGAAATTGAAGACTATCAGCATATCGATACTTTGGATTTTCAAGAGTGGATTTTGGAATGGCAGCATAAAGTGCTTGATAAATGCTTGAATTCTCGATAGTCATTCTCATTTCTTTACCTCCATCTGTATTGTCATTGGTAATCCTTCCAAGATTTATTTCTACAACCTTAGAGACAATATCACTTTGATCTAACAAGCTATATTCGCGGTATTTAAATCGTAAAAACAACTCATACATCTTACCATTTTCTCCCGTCTTGTATTTTATTAATGTCGCATTTTGTGGATAAAGCGGTAGCTCATCAATCGCATTTCCAGGTGTTATGAGGGTGATATTGTTTACCAATTCCGTTTCGGAAGTTGCAACATTGCCGGTTTGTTTATTTTTAACAACCAAACGGTAAATGGAATTTTCATTCACAGACCCTGTTAAAACAGCATCGAATGAATATAATATTTGAGAGGGGCTAGAAAAAATACCTGGATCTTTATCTATGTCTGTTACCGCAGCACATAAAAATGAATCTTCAACAACTCCATTATAAACCCTGTAAACTTTTACATCCAATAAATCAGGATTATAATACAAGGAATCGAATTGAGAGGCAAATTGCAAGGCATCGCCTTCGCCCAAAAAAGCTTTACTAATACGAATATAATGTGTTGTTTCGTTTTTATTTAATAATCCAAAAACAACGGTAACATCTTTCCATGGAGCGTTAATTTCTAAATCGTTGGAACACGAACCAAGAAAAAGGGAAATGATACTAATAGTAAAAACAAGGACTTTGCGCATGCCACAAAAATAGGAATTCCAACAACATAATTAAATGACTAATATTGCTCTTTATCGGAATATATATTTATGTCGGTTCAAAAGGAAATAAAGCGCGTCAC
>JBIPLZ010000292.1:0-3480 GCA_044369395.1 Flavobacteriales bacterium
GATTTGTTAATAATGACAATGCATTTGGCGGTTTTTTTGTTGAAACTAATAGCGCCTCAAGATTTTTTTATCTTTGCCGCCCCAAACAACTACTATGAAAGGTCCCGTATCCCAATTTATTGAAAAGCATTACCTCCATTTTAATTCAGCTGCTCTCGTTGATGCTGCAAAAGGCTATGAAACCCATTTAACCGAAGGTGGTAAAATGATGGTAACGCTTGCTGGAGCTATGAGTACTGCCGAATTAGGGAAGTCGTTTGCGGAGATGATTCGTCAAGGCAAAGTGGATATTATTTCATGTACAGGTGCAAACCTCGAGGAAGATATTATGAATTTGGTGGCGCATTCGCATTACAAACGCGTGCCTCATTACCGCGATTTGAGTCCGCAGGACGAATGGGATTTATTGGAAGATGGATACAATCGTGTTACAGATACATGTATTCCTGAAGAAGAAGCTTTTCGCCGAATTCAAAAACACATTGTAAAACAATGGATGGGCGCTCAAGAAAGTGGTCAGCGTTTTTTTCCTCATGAATTCATGTACAAAATGTTGCTATCTGGAGAGATGGAGCAGTATTATGAAATTGATCCGAAAGACAGTTGGATGATTGCTGCAGCAGAGCGCAATATTCCGATTGTAGTTCCAGGTTGGGAAGATAGCACCATGGGAAATATTTTCGCATCGTATTGCATTAAAGGTGAATTGCAGCCATCGGTCATGAAATCGGGAATCGAATACATGATGTGGTTAACGGAATGGTATCGTGCAAATTCATCCGGAAAAGGAGTAGGTTTCTTTCAGATAGGAGGAGGGATTGCAGGAGATTTCCCGATTTGTGTAGTTCCGATGATGTACCAAGATTTGGAATGGCATGATGTTCCATTTTGGGCATATTTCTGCCAAATTTCAGACTCAACTACATCGTATGGTTCTTATTCTGGAGCCGTTCCAAACGAAAAAATCACTTGGGGTAAATTAGATAAAGACACTCCCAAATTCATTGTAGAATCGGATGCTACTATTGTTGCACCTTTGATATTCGCTTGGATTTTAGGCTGGTAATTTTACAACATTCGACTTTGTTGAGTGTTATTCTTCTATGATTGAAAAAGACGGTGTTGATTCAACTTTCAAATCACCGCTAAATCGGGATTTGATAACAATGTTCGGCCCATGCAGTGCCGAGTCAGAAAGTCAGGTATTAGTAACTGCACGTGAAATTGCGAGGAATTTTCCAAACAATATTTTCAGAGCTGGTGTTTGGAAACCACGAACGCGTCCGGGATCTTTTGAAGGAGCGGGTCAGGTTGCACTCTCTTGGATGCAATCAGTTCGTGATGAAACGGGCATGGATGTTATCACGGAAGTAGCAACGCCTGAGCATGTCGAAGCAGTTTTAAAAGCGGGTTTTAAGCATGTGTGGATTGGAGCTCGGACAACAGTAAATCCCTTTTCTATTCAAGATTTAGCGGATTCATTGCAAGGAGAAGACATTCATGTATATGTTAAAAATCCTATTAATCCGGATGTAGGATTATGGGTGGGTGCCTGCGAGCGTTTTCAACGAGCCGGAATTTCAAATGTTTTTGCCATTCATCGTGGCTTCCAATCCTTCGAAAGTTCTCCCTACCGAAATGCACCCCGTTGGGAATTGATGATCGATTTCAAAACCCAATTACCAAATGTGCCTGTTATTTGTGATGCAAGTCATATTAGCGGAACTCCAGAGCTTATATCTTCTGTTGCTCAAAAAGCCCTCGATTTAGATTGCGATGGATTGATGATTGAGACGCATTTCAATCCCCAAGTGGCACTAACGGATGCGCGTCAACAAATTACTCCCGATGATTTATGGACGATTTATGGACAATTGGTTCAACGTAATTCAGATTCTCATAGCGAAGGATTTCATCGTAAATTATTGGAATTACGTTCACGAGTTGATTCAATCGACGATGCTATTCTTCAATCATTAATTGCTCGTAAACGACTTGTTGAAGAAATTGGTGTTTACAAGAAAGCGAACCATGTTACGATTTTGCAAATACGTCGTTGGGAAGAAATTCTTATGCGCCAGCTTCAAAATGCCGAAAAATCGCAATTAAATACCGAGTTCATTAAACGCTTGTATGAACTCATTCACGAAGAATCTATTCGTATTCAAACACATCAATTTGCCAAAAATTCGGTTGTGGATAATATTAATTGATTGAATAAAATCAAATCAAGCATTTATTTCTAATTTGCCACACTTGAAAATTAATTTTCAGTTAAACATTTTATAAAAAATATACCCAATATGAGTTTACATCGAAAGAAAGATTTAGGTCAGTTAATGACACAATCGTCCGATTCGGATAAAGGCCTAAAAAGAACACTTGGTGCAGGAAATTTAGTTGCTTTAGGAATAGGTGCAATTATTGGAGCCGGTCTATTTGTTAGAACAGCTGCTGCTGCAGCTGAAGCCGCCGGCCCTGCAGTAACATTATCTTTTGTAGTTGCAGCTATAGGATGTGCATTAGCAGGTTTATGTTATGCCGAGTTTGCTTCGATGATTCCCATTGCAGGCAGTGCATATACTTATGCTTATGCAACCATGGGAGAATTGGTAGCTTGGGTAATTGGTTGGTCACTTATTTTGGAATATGCTCTAGGAGCGGCAACAGTAGCCATAGCTTGGAGCGAATATTTAAACAAATTGCTTGGTGGAATAATTCCCCCAGAATGGTGTCATTCTCCTTTCGAAGGAGGCTATATGAATTTACCAGCTTTATTTATTTTGCTTCTCATTACGTTATTATTGATTCGTGGAACGAGTGAGTCAGCGAAAGTAAATGCCGCCATTGTATTCGTTAAAGTGGCCATTGTACTTGCATTTATCGTAATAGGCTGGCAGTTTATCGAGCCTGCTAATCACACTCCCTATTTAATACCAGAAGGCGTTGTTGGACATGAAGGTCCATTTCAGCATGGTTGGGGTGGAGTTTTAGGTGGTGCAGCTATTGTGTTTTTTGCATTTATAGGATTTGATGCCGTTTCAACTGCAGCTCAAGAAGCAAAGAATCCAAAACGTGATATGCCTATTGGTATCTTGGGTTCGCTTGCAGTATGTACGGTATTATACATTCTGTTTTCACACGTATTAACTGGTGTGGCTAATTGGAGTTGGTTAGGAACAGCTGGTAAAGAAGCTTCTGTTACTTCTGCAATCGATACGTATATGACCGGGTATGGTTGGTTGTCAAAATCCATCACCGTTGCAATTTTGGCGGGTTTTTCTTCTGTAATTCTTGTAATGCTTATGGGCCAAAGCCGTGTGTTTTATTCGATGGCCAATGATGGATTACTTCCGAAATTGTTTTCAGATTTACATCCCAAGTATAGAACTCCTTTCAAATCGAATTGGGTATTATTTGCCTTTGTAGGTGCATTTGCAGCATTTATTCCAGGAAGTGTAGCGGGCGATTTAACAAGTA
>JBIPLZ010000293.1:0-3461 GCA_044369395.1 Flavobacteriales bacterium
GATGAATTGTTAACTTGGAATCAAATTATTACACCTTCAACCAATGAAACATGCAGTACTCAGGGTTGTTATGCTAGCGAGATAGTTTCATATACACCGGCAAAGCGAAACGATGGATCTTCAATTCCAGCTGCAAATCGCGTTGCAACAAAGGCATTAGGCATTCCAGAAGGTGATAATTCGGTTAATTATGTTTCGTTGGGGTTTGGTGGAGAAATCGTTCTTCGTTTCGCAAATGCAGTTGCAAATGGATCAGGTAATGACATTGCAATTACAGAAAGTACATTTGGTAATCAAAGTTGCAATCGTTATCCAGAAAAAGTGGATGTTTTTGCCTCTCAGGATGGTTGTTACTATACATACATAGGACAAGGCTGTCAAGATTCTCAGTTCGATTTAGGTGCAATGACTTGGGCGAAATACATAAAACTAAAAGACGTTAGTCCAGTTAATCATCCTTTCAATAATGAAGTTGCTGATGGTTATGATTTGGATGGTATTGCATGTTTGCATGGATCAGCGCCTGAAATTAACGATGGGCTGGTTTTTGGTTCAGCTCAAGAAGTAGTTCAATACAATCAAGGGACTCGTAAAAATGGATCACCTATTCATCCAACTCGCATAAATCCTTTAAATGCTTTAGGTATTCCGCAAAATGATGATTTGTCCATTGACTTTGTATCTCTTGGTTTTAATGGAAGCTTAACGTTGAAATTTGACTATGCAGTTTTTAACCAAGAAGGCAATGATTTATGGGTTGTGGAAACATCCTTTGGTGCACCCGACTGCCAAACGTATCCAGAGGCAGCCTATTTTGAAGGATCTTTGAATGGAGTTTCATGGTATCCTATGGGAACAGTTTGTTTAGATGGTACTATTGATATTGGTGATGGCGTTTATGCTATTCAATATGTTCGCATTTCCGATCGTTCGCCTATGGCGCAATTCCCAAATTCGGCCGATGGTTTTGATTTAGATGGCATTTTAGTTTTGAATCAAGATTGTCAGGTGCTTAACAATCCTTCGAATATTGTAAACTCAAATAAACAAACAACCAATCGAGTTACTCCAAACCGAATTGCATTTTATGACAATAATGAAATTCCTGATGAGATTGCTGAAATTTCTGTAGGGCCCAATCCTTTTCAAAGCACATTTAAGCTTCATTACGAAACAGGAACGATGAACGAGAAAATTGTTGTTAATATTTATAACTATGTTGGTCAATTGGTCCATAAGCAAATGATTCAGATTCCTAAAAATACATTGAGTGAACAAGAAATAAATGCCGAGCATTTACCAAGGGGAGTGTATATATTATCGGTTGAATCGGCTGGTCAAAAACAGAGTTTGAAGCTGATTAAAAACTGATTTGTATCTTGTTTTTAAAATGAAAGCCCCTGAAATGGGGCTTTTTATTTTTTATTCAACTTGTAATAGTTCTTAACTGAAAAATATTTACATTTGAGTTTACAAAATCCACCATTTAATTTTCACGTAAAAAAACTTGTTATGAAGCAAATTAATACAAAACAAGCCGCATTATTCCTGAGTGCAATCGTACTTGGATTAACTATGCCATTTAGTATGGTAAATGCACAACCAGATGTACCTAATCCAGGAACGGGTTGTAATATTTCAATTCAAAGTGTTGTTTCATTTCAACCAGCAAAACGCAAAGATGGTAGTGTAATTCCAGCCGAATTCACAAACACTCAAAATGTATTGGGTACACCTCAAAATTCGGATGTAGCTGGAGCTGTTAATTATGTATCACTTGGTTTTGGTGGTGAAATTACCGTTATGCTATCAAACAAATTAGCCAATGGAACAGGTGCAGATTTCCGTGTTGTTGAAACAACTTTCAGTACTTCTCCTTGTTCTCGCTATCCTGAAAAAGCAGATATTTTTGTTTCTCAGGATGGTTGTAATTTTGTGTATGTTGGTCAAACTTGCCAAGATGGTTCTTTTGATTTAGCAGGAACTGGTTTAGAATGGATTCGTTATGTAAAAATTCACGATGTGAGTTTGGTTACTCTTCCTTTTCAAAATGATGTATTGGCAAATGGATACGACTTAGATGGTATTCAATGTATTAATGGATCAGCATCTTCAACGGCTCCTTTTAATACAAGCTTTTTAGCGGGATCTCCTAGAACTTACCAAAATTTCGTTCCAGTTAATCCAGCATCAATTGCAGCTAATCGCTTAAACCCAATGAATGCAACGGGTGTTCCTCAAAATAACAACGGATCTCCTGTTACGTTTACATCACTTGGTTTTGGAGGAGAAATTACATTGGTTTTTGATTATGCTGTTTTCGATAAAGCGGGCCCAGATTTATTTGTAACTGAAACTTCAGGTTCGAATAACTACCCTGAAAAAGCAGAATTCTATGGTTCAACAAATGGAACTGATTGGGTTGCTTTAACTACAACAGAAGACGGTGTTTCATTGGAACAAGATGGTTGGATCGATTTCAACGGTGCAATCTACAGCTTGAAATATCTTCGTATTATCGATCGTAGTCGCCGCACTCAGTTTACAACAGGTGCCGATGGATACGATATTGATGGTGTTACTGTTATCAATGGATCAAATTGTACATCCACTGGAATAAGTACTTCTAATGCTCGTTTCTATCAAACTGAAAATAACGTTCCTGACGAATCAGGTGTTTCTTTTGTTTATCCAAATCCTTTTACAAATGCATGTTCTTTTGATTACACTGCAGGTTCTTTGGATGAGAAAGTCAATATTCAGGTGTTAAGCATTACAGGTCAATCGGTTTACAACAACCAATTCGAAGTAATTGCACAACAAACTATTTCTAAGTCAATTGATTTTACAAACCTTCCAGCAGGAATCTATATCATGGAGATTTCTTCAATCAATGGAAAAGAGTCGAAGAAGTTAATTAAGAACTAATCAAATTCAACTTCATTTTAAGCGGTGTATTCTATTTGGATACACCGCTTTTTTGTTTTGCACGGCTTGGTTACTTGAAATGGAATCCTATTGCGCTTAAAGTTTTGTAATAAATGCTCACAATCATTTGTAATCATGTGAAATGAAATTGATGGCTAAGGAATCTCACAAACAAAAAATCCCGATTACTATGAGCAATCGGGATTAAGAACTTATAAAATGCAATTCTCTATTGAAAAGTTCTTGACAAGGATTATGCTTCAGCAAAAATATGCTTCAATATACCTCTAACTTCTTCGAATGAGTTTTCGTTTTTTACAATAAAATCGTGTGCTCCCATTTTAAATGCACCAATGGCAACATCCGCACCCGTTTGACCTGAAAGGAAAACAACATGAATATTGGGGTCAAATGTTTTAATTTGTTGAAGTACTTCAAGTCCAGACATGCCATGAAGGCTGTGGTCGAGTATGACAACTTTAGGTTTTAAATGCAGGTTTTCTATACATTCTTCACCAGTGAAAAATACTTTA
>JBIPLZ010000294.1:0-3453 GCA_044369395.1 Flavobacteriales bacterium
AAACTTCGCCAATGTTGAATTGCCCATGGTCTTTTGTTATCGATTTTTGCTTCTTGAATGAAAATAGGCAAACCTTGTTGATGGACCACTGGAATCACCAGGGGTAAAATACCTTGTGAAGTGAGTATGTGACAACGATTGCGGTAACTCTGTTTTTGGTAATTCTCCTGCGACTCGATGAACACAGGGATGTCCATTGCTAAAATCGCGAGTTGGTCTACAGGAGCTGCATACTGCAGTTGAATTAAAATCGATTCGTGAGAATTCATCAATGCAATAATTTAAAAATGCGGTTCCAGCGAATATGCGAACTTCCACTTTTATTGGCATTGTAAGAGAAGAAAATCATCCATGCTTTTCCAATAATATGATCGCGTGGCACAAAACCCCAAGAGCGGGAATCGGCAGAATAATCGCGGTTGTCGCCCATCATAAAGTAATAATCCTGTTGAAACGTGTAGGTCGAAACTTGCTTATTGTTGATGAGTATTTTACCGGGAAAAACTTCGAGTTTATTGTGCTCATAATCTCGAATAATGCGTTCGTAAAGCACAATGGTGGTATCGTTTAAAGCAACCGTTTTGCCTTCTGATGGAATTTCAAGAGGCCCCCAAAAATCATTATTCCATGGAAACGCTCTGCTGTGCGGGAATATATAAGCTTGGTAATCGCCTTGTTGTTCGGAATGAAGACCCATTGAATGAACAAAAGGATGACTCTCGAACAATTTAGCGAGGGTGTCACTTAATGGAAATTCATAATCCAGCATGTTGGAAACCAATCCGCCTTCGGTTATTTCCAAGGAATCGAGCCAGGCCTGATCGAGCGGTGTGGTGCATTTGATTCTTCGGTTAAATTGGTAGGATGGTAATTGCTCCATCGTATCACCATTGATGATTACTCGCTTATTGAAAATCGAAAAAGTGTCACCTGGTAAGCCAATACAACGCTTCACAAAATAGGTTCGTTTATCAACAGGACGCTCCAACTCCATGGGATAATTAAACACCACAATGTTGTTACGTTCAATTTCTCCAAATCCCGGCAAGCGCCAGTAAGGAAGCGAAATCCAATCGAGATAAGCTGCTCGCTCATTGCTGAACGGCATATTTTGATGCATGAAGGGAATCCCAATGGGTGTTATGGGCATCCGAGCTCCGTATGTCCATTTATTGATAAAGACAAAATCGCCCGGCATTAAGGAGCGTTCCATACTTTGACTCGGAATAAATGCCCCTTGAATTAGCGTTGTACGGAGAATCCAGGCAAACAAAAATGCCCATAAAAAGGCTTTTCCCCATTCTTTCGCATGTTTTCCGTACTTCTTGATCATTACAACGAAATTAGTCCGCTAAATGCTTTGTTGGGATGTGTTTTTAGATTTCTATTAACACTACAATATGAATAGCGATTCTTTTCTATTTGACAATCCTAGGACTTAGTAAATTGAAATTGAATAGGTATTTCAAGGAATTTATCCGTTTTTAAACGTATATAAATGTTTCAAATACAATGTATTCAGAAGTGATTATTTAGATTGCATCGGGTAGGGGAGTGTTGGGTTTATTCAACCAAACAAAATTTCCCCTGATTTTTTTAATATTAAATGTTGCCCATTCGGATAACTAATTGTAATTTCACAAACAATGAATGAAGAGAAATTAAGAACTATAGTTTTTTACAAATCCTATTTCATAGACTTCTTCAAAAAGCAGCAACAGAAAGTAAAAGATAAAATTTTATGGACATTTAAAATTATAGAAACACAGAATAAAATATCTGCTAGCTATTTGAAACATTTGGAGGGAACGGAAGGTATCTATGAAATTAGAGTACAATATGGGAATGATATTTTTCGAATTTTCTGTTTTTTTGACGAGGGTAAAATTGTTGTTTTGGCAAATGGAATTCAGAAAAAGACTAATAAAACTCCAATACGAGAAATAGAAAAAGCTGTAAAGATTAAAAAAGAATATGAGTTAGATAATACGATTTCGAAAATCTAAATCATCGGATAATGAGCAAAAAGAATAGTACAATGAAAACACTTGACAATCTTATCGAAGAAGAATATGGCAAGAAAGGGACTTCCAAACGTGATAAGTTTGAGGAGGGGTATGAATCATTTAAAGTCGGCTTTTTAATTCAACAAGCAAGAATTGAGAAGGGTTTAACTCAGCAAGAACTTGCCGATAAATGTGGAACAAATAAAGGCTATATTTCAAAAATTGAAAATAATTTGAAGGAGGTTCGAATTTCAACTCTACAAAAAATTGTAAAACTTGGCTTAGGCGGAAATCTCGAACTTTCAATCAAATTGTAATCTGAATTTTAATTTCCCCAGTTTTTAATTCAATCATTCTCGATTTGAGTTAATCCTAAAAAACCCTGTACTTTTGAACACTATCATTTTGTCATCGATTCATTCTATGAAGTCCGTACTTTCAATCCTCTTGTTTTTTTCGCTAATGCCTGCTCATGCTCAATTCTCGAAAGAACTCGAAAAACTCACACGCATGATGGCTGGTTCATACAGCAGCGAAAAACAACATAATCAAGATTCAACGTTCTTTGATATTCGTTTGAAAATGGTTCCTATATGGAAAGAGCGGACCGATGCGCGTTGGTTGTATGTGGAGCAAGCATTGGCAAGCAAGCAGGATAAACCCTATCGCCAACGTATTTATAAAATTACAGAACCTCAATCGGGTACTTTTGAAAGTGCCGTTTTTACACTCAATTCTCCGCTTCGATTTGTTGGAAATCTGAATTTGGTCGAGAAGCTTTCGCCCGATTCGCTTCAATTGCGCGAGGGATGTGCAGTAATATTAAAGAAAAATGGAAGGAAGCGTTTCGTGGGTGCAACAGATGCCAAGAAATGTCCTTCCGATATGCGCAATGCAGCCTATGCAACATCCGAAGTTATCCTAACATCAAAATCAATTTGCAGCTGGGATCGTGGTTACGACCGCGATGATCGTCAAGTTTGGGGCGCCGAAAAAGGAGGCTATCTGTTCCGAAAAATTAAACGTTAAGCGTCTTTCCAAAAATCCAAAGGATTCTCTTTTTGAAAATCATACTGCGTTGCGGCTAGAAGTTTTTCGCAATCAATGGTTCGTGCTAGAGCATCGACGCTTGTTTGCAAATTGGGATTTTCAACTCCCAATGCTTTTGCTCCTGCAGCGTAAAATGCTTGTCGGCTAGGATGAATAGGTGAACAACCATTGAAGATGCCTTCGATATGCTCCAGTTCAAGCAAGCGTAAAATGACTCCAATAGCATCATCACGATGAATCATGTTAACTGGTTCGTTCGCGGGCAATCGACTCGTTCCGAATCGTGCTGGATTTCGGTCATATCCAACCAATCCACTCAGTCTAAGAATGATTGCTTGTTTGTTCGATGACAAAACGACTTTCTCTGCATCCAAAATACTTTGCGCTTCGGGAGTTT
>JBIPLZ010000032.1:0-12085 GCA_044369395.1 Flavobacteriales bacterium
CATATATTGGAACACAGGCCGATAAATTAGATTCAGCCATTTATGCTATGGATGAGTTATTAACTACCATGCCTCAAACAGAGATTTTATTCAGTGGCTCTAAAGCATCTTTGTTAAGTCAAATTGAGTCGGAACGAATTCTAAAAGAGGATATTCTCTTCAATTACCTTGCTTCTAAACGACTCGGAATCGATTATGATATTCGCAAGTCGGTTTATGAAAAAATCCCAACAATGAATCTTTCCGATGTCAATGCATTTCATCAAAAACACCTTTCAGGAAAGCCGTTCAATTTGTTTATAGTAGGATCATCGGATCGAATTCCGAAGAAAAAACTGGCGAAATATGGCAAAGTTAAAGTCTTGTCATTGGAAGATATTTTTGGGTATTAAACATGAAATTCCGAATTCTCATTTTTTTTATTCTCATTTTTTCTGGGCAGGTCATTGCTCAAAAAGATTCCATTAAAGGAAATGAATCAGTTCGCTATTATTTCCCAAACGGGACGATATCAAGTGAAGGATTTATTAAAAATGGAAAGCCAGACGGGTATTGGAAAAACTACAATGAGGATGGAAGTTTAAAATCGGAAGGAAATAGAATCAATGGGGAGTTAGATAGTATTTGGATTTTCTATGGACTTAAGTCGATCCCCAAAAGCAGCATTCAATTTAAAGGAGGAAAGAAGCAGGGCCTTAAAAAGCAGTTTGATGAAAAAGGGATTTTAGTATCCGAAGAATCATTTGAATTGGATAGTAAACAAGGTTGGTCTTATCAGTATTTTCCAAATGGAAAAACGAAATACCAAGTGAATTTTAATAATGGAAAAGAAGAGGGTAGGGGTCTTGAATTTTCGGAAGATGGCCATATAATTTCTTTGTTTGATTATAAGACAGGAGCATTAATGCGTCAACAACGAATTAATCGTTTCGATAAACTAAATAAGAAAACCGGTTATTGGATTGAGCTTTATCCAGATTATTCGATAAAACGCGAAACACAATTCGAAAATGGTCTTAAAAATGGGTATTTGAAAGAATACGATTTGAAAGGAAATCTCAGAAACATTGAGAAGTATATCGATGATGTTTTGCAGAAAGATGCTGTTGAGATAAGTCGCGTTGAAGTTCGTAAGCAGTATTTTTCTAATGGAAAAGTGAGCAAATTGGGCTCATACAATAAAGACGAACCTCAGGGAATGCATATTTCGTTTGATTCAACGGGGAAACCACTGACAGCTGATTTATTCGAGAATGGTGTTTTAAGCGCCAGCGGAAGGCTCGACGAACAAAGAATGAAACAAGGCCCTTGGAAGGAATTCTATTTCAATGGAGAGCTTCGTGCGGAAGGAGATTATGAAAACGACCTCAAGGTGGGAAATTGGATTTATTACTTCATGGGAGGTAAATTGGAACAAAAGGGAGCATATTCTAAAGGAAAGCCAGCCGGAAAATGGAAATGGTATTACGAAAATGGAGCTTTGTTGAGAGAAGAAACATTCTTAACAGGCAAAGAAGATGGAATGTCATACGAATTTCTTGAAAACGGAGACACGTTAACCCGAGGTGAATATATTGATGGCGAAAGAGAAGGAGCTTGGTTTTTTAGAGATGGAGATCAATCCGTCTTCGGCAATTTTATTTCTGGAAAGTTACACGGGGATTGGGTTCATTTTTTCCAAAATGGAAACAAAAGCTTCGAAGGAACTTTTCGAGACGGAGTTCCAGAAGGGAAACACCGAGCTTGGTTTGAGGATGGAAACCTAAAATGGGAAGGGAAATATGAAAATGGGAAACGTCAAGGAAATTGGACCAAATATTTACCCGACGGGCTACCATTTATTACCATTTATTACGATCAAGGAGTTGAAAAAAACTACGATGGAGTAAAAGTGTTTCCCGAGTTTGAACCAACCGACTATGAAAACCTGCTTCAGTCCAATCCCTATATTTTTTAAATGAGGAGATTTATTTTTGGACTTGGACTTCTTTCAATTTTCTATTTATCCGCATGTAGAAGTTATAGAAATAATCCAAAGCCCATTGTCTCACAAAGGGAAATCCATAAGTATGAAGAACAGCTTGGAATATCCTTACCCGAAACAAGTAATATCGCGTTTATTAAAGCAATTGTTCCATGGCTTGGATCGCCTTATAAATATGGAGGAAATTCGAGAAACGGAACAGATTGCTCTGGATTAGTTTCCAGTATTTACAGCAGTTATTTTAAAATAGAATTAGATCGAACATCTTTATTAATTTATCAGAACGCCAGAAAAATCAATAAATCAGAAGTAAAAGAAGGGGATTTGGTTTTCTTTAAAACAGATGGAAAAAAAGTCTCGCATGTAGGCATAACAATTACTCCCGATCATTTTATTCATGCAAGTTCTAAAAAAGGAGTGATCGTAAATTCCTTATCAGAAACCTATTATTCGAAGAGTTTTGTTTCTTTTGGAAGTTACCGATGATCAAACTTCTTTTGATAAATCCGGCTCGACTTCTTCAGGATTATACACGCTGATGTATTTATCGCGGCGATCAGTTTTTAAATAATAGATGTTTAATCCAACTATTCCTAATGAACCTATAATTAGCAACCAAAAGCCTGTTCCAAATTCAAGTTTAATTAGCGCCATCATTTTTCCAATTTCCGGCATTTTTTTATCCCAAGCTGCAGTAAAAACTAGTTTAAAAACCAACATTAATAAAGCAATTAAACAACCAAGTGAAATCGTAATTTTCTCACGTAATCGTTTCATAGCAAAATTGACAATAATTCCCCCAGTACACATAATTAAGACAGCTATTGTAAATGGGTCTACGTGTTTATTCTTCTTGTCTTTTAATGCTTTGTACTCTTCGCTATCTTTCAAATAATCCATCATTCCAGAATCATCAAGCGAAATGTCACCAGAAATAGCCAAGTCAAAACCATTCATTTTAGCTAGCGTACTTTCATTGCATTTAATTTCAATAAAAGGAAGAAAGAAGCAAAGAATTAAAATTGAAAAAAGCCCTGAGTTAATATAGTAGCGCATGATTTTTATTTGATTGGCAATGTTACGAATAATGCCGAATCTGATTTATACTAAATCCTTCATTTTTTAAGAACATTTTAATGATACAGTTTATCATATTTGCATAAATGAAAGAGCAATACACTCAAGTTCTAATAAAATACATTCCCGAACAATCTGTTCCACTTATTGTGAATTGGATTATTGAGTATGGAGTCCATCTTAAAATAACAAAAGACCGATCAACCAAATTGGGCGATTTTAGACCAACGTTAGGGGCAAACCGAGGACATCGAATAACTGTTAATTATAATTTAAATAAATACGCATTTCTAATTACGCTTGTTCATGAAATAGCCCACTTCGACACATGGAATACATTTCGTCAGTCGGTAAAACCTCACGGTGTAGAATGGAAGAACGCATTTAAAAAACTCATGAGCCCATTTTTGAGGGAGGATGTATTTCCCATAGAAGTTTTAGATAAGGTTATTGCTTATATGAACAATCCTGCTGCGAGTAGTTGTGTGGATGAAGATTTATTGAGGACTCTTAGGCAATTCGACACAGAGATTTTTTTAACACTTGAAGATCTTCCCGAAGATTCGATTTTTAAGTTAAAAACAGGCCGCATTTTTAAAAAAGGGAAACAAAGAAGAAAACATTTCCGTTGTGAAGAATTTGGTTCTGGAAAACACTATTTGATTAATCCTTTAGCCGAAGTTGAACCAATTTCAGAAGAAAGCCTTTAGAATTTGTAACTTGCAGCCTTAAACGAAATGAGAAATATCAGAAATTGATATTTTCAATTCTCATATAAACGTTCGAACTATTAACCCATTCGAAAACTAATGGAAAACAAGCATTTATTTTGCATAATTATGGCCGGCGGCATAGGAAGTCGATTTTGGCCGATGAGTAAACAAAATTACCCAAAACAGTTTTTAGATATTTTAGGAACTGGAAAAACGCTTCTCCAACAAACGTATGAACGATTTGAAAAGTTAATTCCGAAAGAGAATATTTACATTGTAACGAATAAAAGCTACGAAGGATTGGTTAAAGCTCAAATTTCTGAAATATCGAGCAATCAAATTTTATTAGAGCCTTCTCGAAGGAATACAGCGCCTTGTATTGCTTATGCAATGCATAAAATATCTAAAACCGATCCTTTGGCTCAGATTGTTATCGCGCCATCGGATCATTTGATTCTCAAAGAAGATGTTTTTGTAGATCAAATTAAAAAAGCATTTTCATTCACCCAAGCTTCAGATTCTCTTGTTACATTAGGTATTCGTCCAAATCGACCCGATACGGGTTATGGTTATATTCAATTTGTTGATTACCATACATCGGGAAGTTTTGAAGAAGTTAAAAAGGTAAAAACATTTACAGAAAAACCCAATCTCGAATTGGCTAAATCCTTTTTGTCAAGCGGTGATTTTCTTTGGAATGCGGGTATTTTCATTTGTTCATCGTCTTCTCTCATTTCATCATACGAACAATATTTGCCTGAAATGAATCAGATATTCAAAGACGGAAGCGATGTTTATTTTACCGAAAATGAATCTGCATTTATTGAGAGAGCCTATGCTCAATGCACAAATATTTCTGTGGATTATGCTATTATGGAAAAGGCCTCTAATGTATTTGTTATTCCATCTGAATTTGGTTGGTCCGATTTAGGGACTTGGGGCTCGATGTATGAAAATTCAAACAAAGACACGAATGGAAATGCAATTATTGGTAAACATGTAATGATCAATAGCACTAAAAATTGCGTAGTGAGTGTTCCTAAGGAAAAGCTAGTCGTAATTCAAGGACTTGATGGATTTATTGTAGTTGAGTCCGATGGCATTTTACTCATTTGTAAAATGGAAGATGAACAAGAGATTCGTCAAATGGTAACCAATGTAAAGGTTGAAAAAGGGGAAGAATTTGTATAGCGCTCTAATATCTCAAAACAAAAAAGGCTTTCCAATTGGAAAGCCTTTTTTGTGTAAGCGTGGAGGTTAAACAAATTGAGAATTATCTTTAGAACTCCCAGAGATCATGTTCAAAAATGATAATATCATCTTTGATTCTATTTGACTCTAAGAGCGCATCCATACCTTTTTTGTATTCATTTATAGATCGATCATAAACGTTTTCTTCTTTAACAATGTAGCTGCTAAACTGCCGCTTCCAAAAAATGTCATCGAAAGATCTTCGCTCTGAAGGATTTTGACGATTAAACACATCGTATTTTGCTAACAATGTTCTTGCTTCCGGAAAATACACCCAGAAAAGAGGCATATCTCCCTTCTCTTTATCATCCTGTTCGTAAAGTAAAGCAATACCTAAAATACGAACATCTAATACAGAACGCTGCTTGTCAAAAAACCATTCTTCCTTAATCATCAGTTTCTTTACTTTATGAGGACCAAAGCTTTCGGTAACTGTTATAACGGAATCAATACTTGGATCTAATGAACTTGGAACAGTTTTCTCATAACTTTTTTCGGTAATTTTTTTAACATCACCCGGCGTAAGTTCAACAGAAAAATCATCAGTAGCGCTACTATAAACGCGCAGAGAAACTTCTTCTGTAACTGCTCTGTAAAGAACATTTGTTAAGCTTCTCAGCCCATTCACATCATTTCCAATTGGGAAATAAAGTGGAAGGTTCATTTTTTCTCTTAAATCGATGTAGCGCGTAATACGTCTTTTCCACATAACATCGGCCTCTCTAATTGGGGCATATGGAATGGGTTTTCTACTCGCGATATGCTCTCGTTTGTAAACGCCATCATATGCTTTTTCGTCACCCAATACAGATTGCCCATTTAACACTGTAGAAATGAGTGTTATAAAAACGAGAAATGAAAATCCTTTACGTAGCATATGCGTTGATTTAAGTGAATAAAATTACTTAACCTTATATTGAGCTGTTAAAGTACGAACTGATCCATCTGGTCCTCTGGCTTTAATGTCTCCAAAGAATATTTTACCACCAGGTTTAACCTGATTTAACAAAGCATTAACAGCGGCATCAAATCTGTTACCATTAACCTGAGCAATTTTATAAAGACCGCCAATATTTGCTCCAAATTCAAAAGAAATAATGCTAAAGTTCGCTTGAAAATCGAAACCTTCTAAAACAGCGGATAAATAACCGGCAGATTTTATTTCTCCCAATGAAATTGCTTCTCCGCTTTTCTTTCCTAGAAGCATTGGTGTTGGATCAGGAATACGTTTAACACGGAATTCAGGTGCTCCCATTGATGATGATTTTCCACTCGCACCAGAAACACTAACTGGAATGGTACATTTTGTTCCTCCAGATACTTTAACTAAATATTCTCCCGCTTTAACTTTAGAAATTGTTCCAGGAGCCCCAACTAAAGTAGCATTTACTTTTGTAGGATCAGAACCTGGCACAGAAACAGAAACAGGATTGTCAACACCAATATAAAAAACATTCATTTTTGTTGGAGAAACAACTGCAGCAGGCTTAATAGCCATGTATTCATATTCCACATCAGAAATTTCATCTTTTCCATCCGCATTAACAAACTTAATAGAAGCCTTCACTTTCTGAGGACCTTCGGAAGATGGACGAGCTTTAAAAACCACCGATCCGTTCTCATCTACTTCAGTAATTTGACGACCATTAACAGTTACGTTTGGTGTCATTGAAGTATTGAAAGCTGCAACAAATATTTTTGCAGTGAATTCATCACCTAAAGTAACAACACTAGATGAAGGAATCATTTGAGCAGCCAATTTATCAACCTTAATGGTTTTTGCACCAATTGATTTAACCAGCTCATTTAAAACAGTACCCTCTGCATTTCTAATCTCTGTTTGTATTTGAGTTAATACAGACACCTGAGCTGCCAAAGGAAGGTGATAAAATTTATTTGTTTCCCAAGTATCTACCGCTGTACCTTTTTTAGGAGGATCATTTGTGTCTAAACCCAGTTGTGTTTTCTTAGCTATTTCAGGGCTTAAAACGGAAAGTAGATTTTTCTTGAATTCAATAAGCTTATCTTTCAAAATCCGAGCTTTCCCGCCTGACCCATCAACAGCTTCTCCACACATAATACGCGTACAGTTGTCGTACTTGTCTTTGTTTTGAACGCTACCCAACCTTGATGCTAGTGTATCGGCAACCTCTTTTCCAACCTGATCTTCTGCTGAAATTAATTCAACTTGAATTTCATGAATTAATTTATGAACCTCATCAGACCATTTTTTAACCTTAACGGAATTTTCATAAGGAATTTTGGCACGGGCAGGTTCAAGTGATAATTGATCTTTTAATGCAGCATATAAGGTTGTATTGTTTGTCTCGAAGTTTGTGTTTGTTTTAACAAGACCATTATTCATGACAACAAAAGCCTCAAGAATTTCCTTGGATACATTTAAGGCAAGAAGTGCCGTAAGTACCAAGTACATCATCCCAATCATTTTTTGTCTTGGGGTTTCTTTACCTCCACTCATTAGTTCTTTGTTTTGTTTTTAATTAATAAAATTATAGAACGATAGTCTTAACGATTGATGTTCATGGCAGTTAACATGTTGCCGTAAACGGTGTTAAGTGAAGTTAAGTTAGAAGTTAATTGAGACATTTCTTCTTTATATTTCTTAGTATCTGCTACAGATTCATGAAGATTGCTCATTAATGATTCAATACCAGTATACAATTTTGCAGTTGCTTCAGAATGCTGAGAAGCACCTCTTAATTGAAGCTCATAAATAGAATTTAATTCTGATAAGTTTTTAGATACACGCTGAAGTTGTTCTCCGTATGTTGCCCCATCTTCATTAGTCATTGACAATCCGGTTAATGACTCAGATGCTTTTATGTATGTTGCAGAAAGACCATCAACAGTTTGTGATGCCTTTTTTATACTTGAAACATATTCATTGGTAGCTACAGAGGCATCAGTAATGTCTGCTAATTTTGATGTGTTGTCACCTAACGTTTTTAAGCTATTACCTAAACTTTCAATTAATTCAGGACCAACTTTTGCATCTTCAAGCATTTTATCTAGTTGCTGAGATACACCATCTTTATTTGATGTTGATGTCACAGCTTTTTTGCTGTGCGAATTTTCACCGTCAAAATTACCATTTAATTCAGGATAAACTAAACCCCAATCTGGATCTTCATGCGGTTTTTCAAATGCAGATATAGCGAAGATTACAGCCTCTGTCAATAGACCAACAGTTAACATTTCATTCGCTCCAGGCCAGTGAAGAATTTTAAAAAGGGCTCCAACGATAACGACAGCAGCTCCAAGTCCGTAGACCATTCCCATTAATCGTTTCCCTTTTTTTGATGCAAGAAAATTAGCCATTGTTTTTTTTGTTTTTTAAGTTATAAGTAAGTGAATTGATTTGTTGTTTATTATTCTGCAATATCATTTTTATCTCGACCGATGTATGACACAACACATCGGAATCCAATATAGCATTTAGCTGTGTCTTGGTATTCATAAGTTCGTGTTCCAGCTTGAAGAAAATAAGATACATCTTTCCAAGATCCTCCGCGAATTACTTTTCTTTTTAAAGCAATTGGATCTTCTGGTTTAGCCTCATACGTATAATCTGCACTGTTATCGTGAGAAAAATTGTATGCAGATTCATCAAAAGCATTTGACGTCCATTCAGCAACATTTCCTGACATGCAATACAAACCATAACCATTTGGATTATAAGAATCGGCTCTTAAAGTTGTAAGACCACCATCATCGATATAATTACCTCGCAAAGGTTTAAAGTTAGCAAGGAAACATCCTACGCTGTTTCGGATATAAGGACCACCCCAAGGATAAGGGCTTAAATCAAGACCTCCGCGTGCTGCGTATTCCCACTCAGATTCCGTAGGAAGGCGATAATTTTGTTCGTATGATTCGCCCTCAGTATTTAAAAAGCCGTTTCGAATATTTGTTCTCCAAATACAAAAAGCACGTGCTTGCTTCCAGTTAACACCAACAACAGGATAATCATCATAACCAGGATGCCAGAAGTACATATTGGTTAAGGGTTCGTTGTATGAGTATGTGAAATCGTGAATCCAAGCAAGGGTATCAGGGTAAATTGCTGTGGTTTCTCTTTTAATAAAAAGAGAGCGATCTTTTAATCCTTGAGCTCTGTTTCCTCGTTGAGCAGCAGCTTGATAATCAATCCACCAATACTCGTATAGAAACTTCCGCGTATCAAATTCTTTACGTCCATAAAAACGCTCGTTCTCAGGAAGGTACATTGGCTCGAGCGCCTCTCTGAAATCTTCATCAGAGAAATCAAGGCTTTCTTCCCAATTTAAATAAGGCGTTGGGTAGTCGTTTCCGAATTCGTCGGTCGTAACTAAATAATCCTCATTTTCTTCCCCAATAATTCTTCTTGCCAATGAATCTCTTACCCAATTTACAAACTGACGATACTCGTTGTTTGTAATTTCAGTTTGATCCATGTAGTAAGCAGGAAGCGATACAGTTTTGCTTTGAGAAGTCAAACCAAAACCTACATCTTGATCGCTAGGTCCCATGTTAAACGAACCCATTGGAATATAAACCATTCCGTACGGATCCTCTTGGAACCAATTTTTTCTTCCTTCAACACCAGTCAAGTAACCGTTGCCGCTATTTCCACATCCAGTAAGGATTGAGATGAAAATAGTTAAGATTGCAATCGGAAAGATGACTCCTCTTTTCAGGGGCTTAGTCATAATATTTTTTGTTTGGTGAAAATTAAACGCGAAAGTTAAAAAACAATTGTGTATAAACTGTTAATAATTTTTGGGGTAAACGAAGATCGGAAATGTAGGTTACAAAGAAATCCTATAAATATCTTACGTTACGGTAAATTTGACGAGGCTTTTCTATTTTAATTTTAAAGCAATAGTTAAGCATAAACTCCAAGGTGTTGCTATTGTATTTGTTCAATGATGACGTGTTTACATCATAAGCAATACCAACTCTAAGTCCTTTATATACATCTGCGCCCAACATTACAATAACCGCATCTTGTAAACGATATGACAATCCTCCCCAGTATTTATTTTTGTAATGCACGTTACAGTTAATGTCAAATTGAGTTTTAGCAGCATTTTTAATAAAAATGGAAGGACGAATTTCAATGTCTGGATTTAATTGATAATGGTATCCTGCTGTGATATAATAATGTCTGCGTGATTGGTATTTAGATGTACCTAAATCAAAAGTAGATTGTGGTAAATGAGTAGAGGATAATCCTGCGTAAAACGTTTTACTCGTGTAATAAGCTCCTAGCCCGGCATCAAAAACTGTCGAACCAACGGAAGAGGAGGGAATGGAACTATCTGTATTATCTAATGGCTTTAATAAAGAACCATCCAAGGTTTTGTTCATCATCCCTAAATCTAAACCTAGACCCAAGGTGCCGTCTTTCAATTTTAAATGGTATGAATATGCAAGTTTTGCATAAACATTATTCTCAACACCAATTTTATCTTGAACCAATGTAAGACCTACTCCGCCTTTTATTGCTTGAATTGGCATATCAACACCAAGAACAAATGTTTTAGGGGCGCCCTCAAAACCCATCCACTGGCTTCGGTTAATTCCAGTTACGCAAATAGCACCAGATGTACCAGCATAGCCAGGATTAAACATTAATCTATTAAACATGTTTTGACTAAACTGAGGATCCTGCTGGGCATTAGCCATAAAAATCGTTGAAAAAAGACAGGCAAATGTTATCCGTATTTTCATTTTTATTCTTGTTAGTACTCTGTTTAATCTTAAAAGGGTGGCTAAAATACGTAAATAAAAACGTCTCTTGCAACATGTGATGTGAATAAACGGTTAATAAATAATATTCAACATGACCTAAGTTGCTGAAAAACAGCGACAAATATTTACATTAACTTTTGATATGTTTGCCACCAAGTATCAGGAATTTCACCTTTCATTGCTTGTTGGTAGTCTTCGTATGCGCAAGGAACAATTCGATGTTTCTTATATTTCCCTTTCGAATGATCATTCATCGGAACATTCATCCACCATCGGCCATTAAATACATTCTTGTAAAATACCAGTTCTTCATGAACATCCTCGGATGACAAATTATATGTAGTGTATGAATCTCCCTCACCTACAACTCCATCAGAACTTCTACTTAGAACCCCATCAATAAAATGCCATATTAATTGGGCTATGAGCATGGGAGTAATTGAATTTAATTTAGGACTATTTATCCAACCAAAAATCCCCACCATGCTTAATTTATTGCTTATTCCAGCATAACGTATTAATTGACACGCTTCTTCAGCATACAAACCATTGGGCCCGAGGTTGATGTTACAATCACTATCTGAAGCGCGAATAGATCCAATATCAAAGCTCACAAAATCGGCATTTCGGAATAATGGTTCTGTAGATGAGATGGATTTTCGTATTTGTCCCAAACGATGTAAATCAAAATGTAAATCCGTTAATGTTTTTAGCATTTCGGTATTAGATAAATATGATTGATAGCCCAAAAGCGCATAATTAAAAAGATAATTTGGCGCGTGTGACAATACAAATGAAAGCCAGTTCGAGTTTCCAGGAAATGGACTGTCTTCATTTAAGTCAGGACGTTCATCAATAGAAAGTAGATTTACGGTTTGTTCTCTATTGCAATAGGACAAGTACATTTGATAAGTCACAGACTGATCGGGAGATAAAACAACAGGAATGGATCCATAATCTCGAATTCTTCCAAGCGCTTCCTGAAGCTCATCCGAGTTTCCTATAAAAATGCCGGCATCAGCACACATGAAATTTTTAGAAGTTATATAAAGAGAATAAAAGCATTCTCTTATAAGCATCAACAGAGATTCTTCGCCCGTTTCACATACAGATATTAGTACAACAGATGGAGCTTCTTGACGAATCATTTGCTCCATCGAATATGCTTCAATCGTACGTCCAATGCTCGAAACAGGCCAATTTCTGCCCTTTAATTCATGAACTTGCTGAAGATCTAAATGCGATAAAAGATTCACGGTATATTAGATTATTTCTTCCCTCTTTTTATTTTCTTCGGTTTATTCGC
>JBIPLZ010000295.1:0-3439 GCA_044369395.1 Flavobacteriales bacterium
ACGACCAAACGAAACTAATACATTTAGATGAAGTTATTTTATTTGGCACATTATTCGGACGAAAAAAAGTATTTAATAGCATTGATTTTAAGACGGGGTTCGCAGCTGATTCCGATTTTTACGAGCAAGCAACTAATTTATTTCGTGTAAAAAAACTAGACTTGCGTACCTATATTTATCATAGAAACATTCCAAATAGTATTTATGCAACAATTAAAAAAAACAATTTAATCATTACTTAAATATGGCTATTGAATCGCTTCGATTTCAGCCAAATACAAATTTAGTAATGGGATGTCTCATTACCGGAGTGCATGATGTAAATCGCGACATGACTCTTCCAAACGATTCTTATCAATTAGTTAAAGATTGGGCGGATTCCATAACAGCAGCGAACGTTAAGGGTATTATTTTTCATAATAATTTCTCCGATGAAACTTGTAAATCCTTCGAAAATGAAGCGATTTCGTTTATTAAAATCGAGTATGAATCCCATTTCAATCCCAATGTATTTCGTTATTTTATTTACAGGGATTTTTTAATGAATCACATCAATAACATCGACGGAATTTTCATAACCGATGTAACCGATGTTGTTCTCGTTAACAATCCTTTTACAGATGCACTTTTTATCGAAAATCCATCTTCCCTTTTTTGTGGTGACGAGCCCAAATCGCTCCATAACGATTGGATGATTGCTCATGCTGAAAATTTAAGAAATAATATTCCAGATTATGCAGCATACGAAAGTATCTTTGGCAATGAGACCTTGTTAAACTGCGGAATTATTGGAGGTGCCGCTCCCTTGCTTTTGGACTTTTTACGACAACTTTGTACGATACATCAAAATGCAAATCGAAATAATAAAACTGCCTACACTGGCGATATGGGGGTATTCAATTATTTGGTGCGAACACAATTTAACAACCAATTAATACATGGAGTGCCTGTAAATACGGTTTTTAAACTTTATGAAATTGAACGAAACGATTGCTGGTTCAGACATAAATAACTTCTTTTATTTTTAGTAAATTTATTTTAGGGTCAAATTATAAGTCCGCAATAAGTTCAGTCAATTTGAATTATAATTCGTACTACCTTTGTTTGGGAAGGATGCTCAATATTCACTCTTTTGCAAGATTTGATTAGAGAGTTTTTAATTGAATTAAACTAATTTCAATAATATTAAACTATATGAGAGTTTTTACAAGTGTATTATTTCTAATTTTAATTTCAAGTAATGCTAAATGTTTTGGGCAAATTATAAAGTCAAAGGATAATGTTACAATAGGTAAACGAAGTGATTTTATATCTTCATGTACAAAGGGTGCTGATAAGGAGTTAATGAATATTAACGGTTTAGAAATTGAAACATATAAATATTGCTCTTGTGTTTGTGATAATTTAATACCTACCATTAATAGTTGGGAAATGGAGGAAGCACTAAAAGAAAATAAAATTACTGAATTGTTCTTAAAGGAAAATAATTTAAAAATTCTAATGGAATGTTTGGAGGGGAATTATAAAATTAAAGATGACTATAAATTTGGACAATCAGATGATTTAGAATTTGAGAAAAAAATTGGTGTAATTAATTGTGTAAACACAATAATGAGTGATGATAACAAAGATATGTGGACAAAAGAACAAGCTGAACAATATTGTGAGTGTGCAATTAATAAATTATTTTCTGAAGGTTATACTTATAAGGAAATTCTTCAAATAGATGATGTTAATAGTTCTACATTTAATGAAATAGCCCTTCCATGTGTTTCAGAAGTCCTTAAAACAAAAAATGAATTTCATTCAGCGACTAATTCATATAACTTTAATGATATTGAGGGTGGAAGTTATCGTTCACTAATACCTCTTACTGACTACTTTGGGAATGGATACAAAGTAAAAATTACTATCGCTGGTGTTACTAAATATTATTTGTTTGACACAGGTGCAAGTGATTTAATAATTGACAGAGATACTGAAAGAGAATTACTTTTAAATGGTACGCTGAAAAGAGAAAATTATTTGAATAAAACAGAATATACACTAGCTAATAATCAAACAATAAATGCTCAACTAGTTAAGATTGATCATGTTGTAATTGGTGATTATACTTTGAATAATGTTGTTATTGCTATTATAGATGAAGGTTCACTTCTTTGTGGTAAGAGTTTTTTGGATAAGTTTAAAAAATGGGAAATAGACAAACCAAACAATGTTTTAATACTTTACAAATAACAATCGAAAAGTTAAAATTTGTTTTTGAATTTATTGATTTTGTGATTGAATTTCTACAAATCAAAACTAGCAAAAAGTAAAATACATTATAACTCAATTTCTAAAATGCTTAAATTACAATATGTTACTTATCTTTTACTTTTGATTCTCTTTTCGAGTTGTTCGGTATTTATTCCTTCGGGTCACTATACTTTCAAAGAGAATATTACCATTATGCGATGTAATACAGCACGAATAGCTCCCTATCTCGGCGGAAAAAATAAACAAATTATTAGACTTTGTAATTTAGCAAGAGTAAATCCTGAATTACTCTTAAAGTATTCTCATAAACGTTACAAAAAAGATACAATCAATTTAAATAAATTAGATAAACTTAAATTTCATAAGCCCAAGTACATTTATCTTTTAAGGCCCTCGTTTTTACTTACATTGAATGCTCAAATTCATGCTATCGGCTCTGGTTTAACAGGCTATGAAGGACATCGTGGCGCTAAAGCTAGACTTTTTATTACCCTTAATTTGAATAGTGCTTTACCAGGAATTTATTCAGGCGAAAATTGCAACTATGGATATTTTATGCCATTTGATGTATTTACCGGTTGGATGACCAGCTCCGGTCATCGTAAAAACATACTTTTCCCCAAATTTTTTCGAATTGGTATGGGAGGTTTTTTTCATTTTTCAAAATACCGATATAATATGGTGCAAGTGTTTACTGGACCAAAAATTTTAGACGTAATCACGAGACCACAAACTATCGTTAGGACAAGAAAAAAAAGCAGATAAAACTCATTTTACTTCATATGAGTAAAAGAATTATCTAGATTTTATTTCACTATCATAATCCGTCAAGTCCATGCTTACAAATTTTACATCGAACTGTAAATCACGAAAAAATACATCTGCAAGATTCTATTCCCCCATCTTCACAAAGCGTTTACTAAATTTGAAATTCGAATTTTCTAATTGAAGAAAATACACTCCATCTGCTAAATTATTGAGGTTAAGTAGCAGGTCGTTTTTGCCAACATTAAACGTATAGGTTTTCTGAAATTGTATTTTTCCTTGTAAGTCTATTATGCGGAGCTCTGCAGTTTGCGGTTCAGTGCATAGCATGTTTAACGTTGTAAGACCAGGGCTCGGGTTAGGATGAAGACTAAATTCTTTTCCGAAATTCAAATTGCTAAGTCCTACCGTCTGC
>JBIPLZ010000296.1:0-3435 GCA_044369395.1 Flavobacteriales bacterium
TTACCGATTATGCCATTGCATGGTATCAAAATCTTAAAAAGAAATACGGTGCAGGACGTGAACGTAAAACCGAAATTCGGATGTTCGATACCATCGAAGCGTCCAAAGTGGTTATCAACAATGAGAAATTGTATGTGAATCGCGTGGAAGGATTTGTCGGGTATGGAATTAAGAAAGATGAATATGTGAGCGAGTGTTCCGACATCGACGATATTATTGTAATGCGAGCTGATGGAATGATGCTCGTTACGAAAATCAGTGATAAAGCATTCTTGGGTAAAGAAATTCTACACGTCAATGTTTTTCGTAAAAACGACGACCGCACTACGTACAATTTGGTTTATCAAGACGGGAAAACAGGTCCATATTATGTGAAACGATTCTCCATTAGTGGAGTAATTCGTGACAAAGAATACGACATGACTAAAGGAACCAAAGGCAGTCGTGTAATTTATTTAAGTGCGAACCCGAACGGTGAAAGTGAAACATTGCAAATATTCTTGAAGCCACGTCCAAAGCTGAAAAAGACCATGTTCGATTTTGATTTTGGAACACTTACGATTAAAGGTCGAGGTGCTGGTGGAAACATTTTGAGTAAGATTCCAATTCGGAAAATTGTCTTGAAAGAACGTGGACAATCGACTTTAAGCGCACGTCAAATTTGGTGGGACGATTCCGTTAAGCGATTAAATGCAGAAGGACGTGGCGATTTACTGGGATCATTTGCACCTGGAGATAAGATTCTTGCTTTGATGCAAAGTGGAACTTACAAATTGTATGCTCCTGACCCAAGTACACATTTTGACGAGGACTTAATTCAACTCGGTCACTTTGACCCACGACAGCCAGTATCTGCCATTTATTATGATGGTGAAACCAAAGAGTACATGGTAAAGCGTTTTCTAGTTGAAGCAACAGACAAGAAAACGATATTCATTTCCGAACATGATAATTCACGTTTGGAATTTGTGTCGACCGATACCTTCCCACGTGTTCAATTAGATTTTGGGAAAATGGGTAAGTTCGAACGGAATTCACAGGAAATATTACTCGAAGAATTTATTGCCGTTAAAGGATTGAAAGCAAAAGGCAAACGACTTTCAACGCATGAGCCGAAGAAGATTATTGCATTGGAATCATTGCCAGAACCGGAAGTAGAAGAACCGGAAGAAGCAATTGAGACTTCTGATGTTCAATCACCTGAAAGTGAAAAACCCAATATTGTTATTGACCTAGAAGGCGACGAACCTCAAATGCGTCTTTTCGAAGAACCTTGATTTATTATTTGAAGAAACTGTTGATTGATTAAAAGAAGGATTGTAATTCAATTAAATTCCCACTCATTATGAAACGAAGAGATTTTATCACCCAAACGTCCAAATTGGGAGCATGTGCATTGCTTGGTGTTACGGTTCTTTCTCAAGTTGGATGTGCTTCTTATCCAATGCTTAAGATAAAAGCACTTGATAAATCACTTAGTATCCCATTAGCAGAATTTAAAAAATCGAAACGCGTATTAGTGCGAACCCCTTCGCTCGACTTCGATATTTTTGTACATGAATTTGAAGCGGGGAAATACAGAGCAACTTTATTGCAATGCACGCATCATAATGAACCAATAAAAGTTTCAGACCAACAAATATATTGTCCGAGTCATGGAAGCACTTTTTCATTGGATGGACAAGTAGTAAAAGCACCGGCAAAAAAGGAACTTAAGCACTACCCTACGCGCATTTCAGAAGATGGAAGTACACTCCTGATTCAGATGGAAAGCTAATATAATTACAATCCCAATTTTAGGCAGTCTTAAATTCCGAATTAAAGTGGAATTGTAGTTTCGGAAAATCTTGAATGATGGTATTCAACATCCAAGAAGTTTCTGCTAAAAACACAAAATTCCCATCTTTATCAGTGGCCAATTGATGTCCACGAAAACGTGCAAACTTTTCGAATTCATCCTTATCGTCGTATGTTACCCAACATGCCTTGTAAACATTCAGGTTCTGAAAATTACACGAAGCACCATACTCATGTTTTAATCGGTATTGAATTACTTCAAACTGCAGTTCACCAACGGTTCCAATAATTTTACGATTTCCGCCATGTTGAATGAACAATTGAGCTACACCTTCTTCGGTTAATTGCTGTACACCTTTATCGAGCTGTTTCGATTTTAATGGATCGGCATTGACCACCTCCTTGAAAATCTCGGGAGAAAAACTTGGAATGCCTCGGAATTGAAAATTTTCTCCTTCGGTTAGAGTATCGCCAATTTTGAAATTTCCAGTATCGTACAATCCAATAACATCACCAGGCCAAGCTTCTTCAATGATGTTTTTCTCTTGTGCCATAAAAGTTGCAGGCGAACTGAATTTGTAATCCTTGTTCAAACGCACGTGGTGAAAAAACTTATTTCGTTCGAATTTCCCTGAACAAACGCGCAAAAACGCAATGCGGTCGCGGTGACGAGGATCGATATTCGCATGAATTTTAAATACGAAACCGCTGAATTTATTTTCATCGGGTGCTACAATTCTCGTATCTGATTCTCTACTTCTAGGAGCAGGTGCTAAACGAATAAACGTATCGAGCAATTCGCGGACTCCAAAATTATTGATAGCTGAACCAAAAAACACAGGAGCAATATGCCCCTCGCGAAAACGATTGTTATCGAAAGGATCGTAAACGCCTTCAATTAATTCGATGTCTTGACGCAATTGATCAGCATCTTTTTTTCCCACAATCTCCTCCAATAAAGGATCATTCAAACTTTTTATGGTGAGAATGTCTTCTTCGATTTTGGTTTTATTGGCATTGAACAAATTTAAACTTCCATCAAAAATATTGTATACCCCTTTAAACGTCGCTCCAATGCTGATTGGCCAACTTAATGGTCGCACTTTGATACGAAGCTTGCTTTCCAATTCATCCAACAAATCGAAGGGATTCTGACCTTCGCGATCCATCTTGTTTATGAAGACAATCACGGGCGTGTCGCGCATGCGACAAACTTCCATGAGTTTTTCGGTTTGTTCCTCCACACCTTTCACGCAATCAACCACTAGAATTACGCTATCTACGGCAGTTAATGTTCGATAAGTATCCTCAGCAAAATCCTTGTGACCGGGTGTATCGAGCAGGTTGATTAATACATCGCGGTATTTGAAATTCATGACCGAAGTGGCAACCGAAATTCCACGTTGCTTCTCAATCTCCATGAAATCGGATGCTGCCGTGTTTTTTATCTTATTCGATTTAACTGCACCTGCAGTTTGAATTGCTCCTCCAAAAAGCAGCAATTTCTCTGTTAGTGTTGTCTTTCCCGCATCGGGGTGGGAAATAATTGCAAACGTTCGGCGCTTGCCGATCTCTTCTTGAATTGTACTCATAAGGGCCGCAAAAATAGGAAAACCAAACGGCTTAATTCATGCGAAC
>JBIPLZ010000033.1:0-12036 GCA_044369395.1 Flavobacteriales bacterium
AGCAGGGAAGTCGACTATTACTCAATTATTGTTACGATTTTATGAACCTGATTCAGGAAGTATACTCATTGATGGACTTGAATCATCGAAATATACTTTGACAGAATTGCGTGACCACATGGCCATTGTGCCGCAGGATGTAATTCTGTTTGGAGGCACCATTCGTGAGAATATTTTGTATGGAAAACCCGATGCTACTGATGAAGAAGTGATTGCGGCTGCCGAAAAAGCAAATGCCAAAAGTTTCATCGAGGGCTTCCCAGAAAAATACGAGACTTTGGTAGGTGAACGAGGCATAACACTAAGCGGAGGACAAAGACAGCGCATCGCCATTGCACGTGCTGTTTTAAAAGATCCATCCATCTTAATTTTGGACGAAGCAACTTCTTCGCTCGATTCGGAATCGGAACGTTTGGTTCAAGAGGCGCTTGATAAATTGATGATTGGCCGCACAACATTTATTGTAGCACATCGTTTGTCGACCATACGTAATGCAAGCAAAATTTTGGTTTTAGACAAAGGGATTGTTGTTGAAAACGGGCCTCATGATGAATTGATTCAGTTAGATAATGGGCTTTATTCTAACCTCTCAAGATTGCAATTTGAAGTGAGGGATCCGTTTGTTAAGAGTTAAGAGTTAAAAGTGAAAAGTAGAAAGTGAAAAGTTGGAATTTGAATTACGAATTACAGATTGGGGATTATTTAATAGCATACAATGATTTTTATTATTCTCTGTTTTAGAAGTTCATTTTAAAGACATAACATTATTAACAATCATGGCTGAATGGTCAATTATACCGCCTAGTAAACCCGAACATTGGGACGCATATTTTAAACTGCGTTATGAAATGCTTCGTAAGCCTTGGGGTGAGGAAGTTGGGACGGAACATGCCGATGATGATGAAACGGCATTGCATGGGATGATCATCAACAAAAAGGGTGAAGTTTTAGCCGTTGGGCGAATTCACACTACTGCTCCCGAACAAGCGCAAGTGCGATTTATGGCAGTAAGAGCTGATATGCAAGGCTTTGGATTAGGTAAAACATTACTTCATTATTTAGAACATCGCGCCCAAAAAGAAATCCCTTCCTTGATTCAAATTATGTTGCATGCACGCGAACATGCAGTTCCATTTTATGAAAAACAAGGATACTTGCAAGTCGACAAAAGCTACTCTTTGTTTGGTAGCATTCAACATTACCTTATGGTAAAATCGCTTTTGTAAATATTTTCACAGACAGTAAACCTTTTCAGATATATTTGTTCTTATAACCAAATCCCTAAATTTTAAACTCGTATGATAAAATCATTTGTATTGGCAAGTTGTCTGGTAGTATCTGGACTAAGCCTAGTAGCTCAGAATGATGCTCCAGCAGCACCAGTTAAAAAAGAGCAAAACAAAGCAGAAGAGAAAAAACGTAGCCCTGAAGACAAAGCTATTCGCAACCTACGCATGATGACCGCGAGTTGTGGACTAACGGATGCACAAACTCCTGCCGTTAAACAAATACTTCTTGATAGAGAAAATTCAATTGAAAAGATTCGTACGAATTCTCCCAAAGGAACCGATAAAAAAGCAGCTATTGAATCAATCAGAAAAGAAGCTGATCTTAAGCTTTCCAATGCAATGTCGGCAGAACAATGGGCAAAATGGTTAAGTTTCAAAGAAGAACAAAAAAAGAGAAAAGAAGCTGGTCAAGGAAATTCTAAAAAATCAGGAAATAATTCAGAATTTGAAGATTAAAACTTGATTTTGCTGAGTCAATTTCGGCATCAATATTTCTCTTTTAGACGGAATTCATAGAATATCACCAACAATTCAGTTTAATTGAACCATAAAACAAGGAATCTTTGTATTTTTACTTCTGCCAAGAAGGTTATGAAAATTATAAGATTCCTTGTTTTTTTATGCGTATCAATCAATTTGCTTCATGCACAGCAAGTCACGCTTTATAAATTCACTCTCCAGCGAACAAATAACTTCGGCGATTCCTTTACATGCGAGGGCATGAAAGACAGTTCGGGTCAAATTATCATTCCAGCAGATTACGATTACATTTGGGATTTTGGAAATGATTCCCTCACATTGGCTCGAAAAATCAACCTATCAAATTCAGTTGAATCGGCAGCTTTCTCCTATCAGATTATCAGCCATAAAGGATTTCTTTATTTTGAATTCCCAAGTTTTTTAATTCCAGAACCAATCCAAGAAAATCTATTGAGAACGTTCAATAATCGTTTGGGCACCTATGGTTTTTTAAATACATTGGGTGAAGTTGTTATCAAATTCAAGTATCCAGAAGCTCGCGATTTCAAAGAAAATTTAGCAGCAGTTCTAGATCCAAGCACATATCAATATGGGTATATCAATAACAAAGGCAAGTTTCAAATAAAGCCCCAATTTGATGAGGCTTTTTCATTTTCCGAAGGACAAGCTGTGGTAAAGAAAGATGGGAAATTTCAATATTTATTAAAAGATGGAAGTCTATTACCAATAGATAAAAAATACTCTCAAGTATTTGATTTGCAAGATGGATTCTCCATTGTTACATCACTCAAAAACGACACCGTTTTGTATGGTTTTATTGATAAAACTGGGAAAGAAATTGTAACGCCAACCTATTTATTCATTGACAATTTCGAAGCGGGAAGTGCTGTCTTCTTAAAAAATAATCTAGCCGGCATGTTAAATAAATCTGGCGAAATTATCATTGAACCGAAGTATGATGAATTGTATCGTTTCGACCAAGAGCATTATTTATTCGAATTAAATGGAATGAAAGGATTGTTGAGTATTGAAGGAAAGGTAATTGTTCCTGCCACTTATAGAGCTATCGATTTATTTCATGAAGGGATCGCGGCAGTTAATAAAGCAGAGAAATGGGGATTTGTAGATATTCAAGGAAATGAAATTATTCCATGCCAATTTTCAGAGTATCGAAATGGTTTTAATAACGGCAGTATTTCTGTTCGTTTACCAAACCAATGGGATATCATTCATTCAAATGACACGTTAAATTTACCCAATTACGATGAAGTACTGCCATTTTATAGAAATACGGCAGCTATTAGAAGAGGGAATTTGTGGGGTTTCCTAAATATTCATGGTGAAGAATCTACAGAACCTAAATTTGAAGAACTTGTATTTAATAAAGGAGGTGGAGTTTTTGGCAAAGTTGCTTTGTTGGACGGAACTTTTATTTGGTCATATATTGATTCATATGGTAGGGAAATACAAGTGGAACGCTATAACGAAATTGTAAAATTTACTGAAGGATTAGCCGCAGTGAGATCGAAAAATGGCTGGGGGTTTATAAACCAAGCAGGAACTGAAATCGTTAGGCCTCAATACGATTATGTGCGAAACTTTTCATCTGGACTTGCAGCGGTCAATAAAAATGGAGAGTGGGGTTTTATAAACAAAGAAGGTATGGAGGAGATTCCAGTATTTGAGAAAATGCCCGTTTTTGAAGAAGAAATCCCCAAAACATTTATCGATTCATTAAACAATATTCGGGAATCTTTCCCATTGTATTTGATGGAGGTTTTAAGTGACTTTAATAATTCTCTAACCTGTGTTGAAGATCGAACGCACGACAATAGCAGCTCTGCGCCACTCAGCATGAATAAAAAAGGCAAATTAATTGAAACTAATGGATGTACTCCATTTATTAAAAACGCAGACCAATTCGATCCGGATTTTGAAATAAATCCTGACTATCAGGTGATTCGAATTCAAAGTAATTGGTTAAATATTGATAAAGCAGGAAATGTTATCACAAAAAAACAATAACAATTCCCCCAATAATACTGCTTTTATTTCTTAAGAAATTAATAATGAATTCCTCCATACAAGCTATTTCAATTAAATGGATTCAGTATGTATTTGTGTTTGGGTGTTTATTTTATGGCTTATATTCGGTTCCAATTGCATTGTTTGAAACCGATTTAAGCATGATTCCGGGCGATTTTGGTGATGCCCGATTTAACAACTATATTCTTGAACATGGCTATAAATATCTAACTGGTGATGTCAAATCATACTGGGATGCACCGATCATGTTTCCATTTAGAAACACCATCGCGTTCTCGGATAATTTATTAGGCACTATGCCAATTTATGCTGTATTTAGAGCATTTCAATTTGATCGTGAAACAAGTTTTCAATTGTGGATTATTGTATTATTCGCATTAAATTATTTAAGTTCTTTTTGGGTTTTAAATAAATGGTTCAAAAACATTCCCTTGGCAATTACCGGTGCCTATATTTTTGCATTTGGAGTTTTCATTATTGGTCAAATGGATCACATACAAGTGTTCCCTCGATTTATTGCCCCGCTTGTGTTTTATTGGTTTTGGAATTTTTTAAATGAAGGCAAAACACGTCATTTTTTATTGACACTTTTAGGAATTGTATTTCAATTTTATTGCGCCGTTTATTTAGGTTTTATTTTAGTGTATTGTTTGATGTTTTTAACAATTTCACATTCTATAATATTTGGATTTAAAGGGTTTTTAATACGTACCCAAATAAAAAATAATTACAAGACATTGGCTTTAATTTCAGCGGTCTGCTTAATGGTGTTTTTGCCTTTGATCGTTCCGTACATTCAAATAAGCCGTGTAACTGGAATGCGGAATTTCAACGAGTTAATTTCAACCATCCCCAAACCTCAATCGTACTTCTTCACACATATTGGAGCCACAACTTGGAAGGGCATTCTGTCAGAACATAGTAAATATGCCTTCAATGATTGGTGGTTTCATTTTATGTTTGTTGGTGCAATTCCTTGGATTGGAATTATCATTGCCATTTTAATTCTTATAAAAAAACCAATCCATACCAATCTAACAGCCCTCAAAGCATTCATCATAACACTTGTTTTATGTGTTTTATTTACGACTAACTTTTTCGGATTTACATTATACAAAATCATTCATAGCATACCCGGATTTTCATCCATGAGATCAATAGATCGCTTTATTAATATTCAATCTTTTTTATTCATTTTAGTCTTTGTTGCTGCTACAAGTGAACTTGCTAAAAAAAATAAATCAATTGGCTTACTCTTTTATTTACTCCCTTTTCTATCGATGTATGAAAACAAAATAGAGAAATGGGAACTCAAACGCTTTGATAAAATGCAAGCTCAAAATGATATACAATCAGTTAAGAACATCCTAAAATTAAATTATAATAAGCGTGCAATGGCTGTTGCTTTTATGGTAACCAATAATGATTTATCGAAACCAAGTTATCATGATAAATTAATTAAAGACCATCTAACAATAATGATTGCAGCTCAAGAGTTAAACGTAAACTTGGTGAATGCATACACAGGACATTATCCCGATCATTACATGAATTTTTTCGATAAGATGAATGAACCTTCACTTATAGAATGGCTCAATGCATCAGGAAATGATGGGCACTCTATTCAACGAATTTATCATGATGTTGGTGAGATGAATGAGTAATCATACTGAATTATTAAAATTATGATTATCCTAACATTTTAATTATTATTTGCATTGGAAAAATTAGATCGCAAATC
This sequence comes from Flavobacteriales bacterium, assembly GCA_044369395.1. Taxonomy (GTDB): domain Bacteria; phylum Bacteroidota; class Bacteroidia; order M30B66; family M30B66; genus CALQRR01. The sequence continues at coordinate 5,557 of JBIPLZ010000033.1, forward strand.
GGAAATTATTCATAAATCTGCAAAGTTGTTTCGAGAACGAGGATATAAGGCAGTCTCAATGCGCGACATCGCCAAATCGCTCGATATTAAGGCGGCAAGTTTATACAATCATATCCATTCGAAACAGGAGATTCTTTCATTACTCATAATCAACATTGCCGAAGAATTCACTTGTGCAATGAATAACCTTCAATCCTCTGGCGATACAGCAATAGAATCGTTAAATAAACTCATCGACTTCCATATCGAAATTACATTGCGTGATCCAGATGCCATTGCCTGTTTAAATAATGATTGGATGCATCTCGATAAAGAACATCGCACGTATTATGTAAAAATGCGCGATGATTATGAAGAGAATGTGCGTAAAATTGTAAAACGAGGCATCGATAATGGCGAAATCAAACAACACAACATCGAAGTCATTGTGTTTTCTATGCTTTCCACCTTACGCACTTTTTACATGTGGTATGGAAGAAAGATGAAGCTCAATCCCGCCGAATTCAAAGAAAGTTTAACACATGTCCTGATTCGAGGAATTGTTTAATTGTAAAAATTAATTTCATCAATGTGCACCAAATGATTTTTTATATCAATTAAACTCTTATTTTTGTCATTAAACTAACAAGTGTTAGTTGTGAGAATTTTAATCAATGGCGCAATTTCATTCACTTCGCATTGCAGATATATATAAGGACACCGAAGATTGCTCTGTCATAACTTTCGATGTTCCCGAAAATCTGAAGGAGGAGTTTCAATACAAACAAGGCCAGCATTTAACTTTGCGGGCAACGATTGATAATCAGGATGTTCGTCGTTCTTATTCCTTATGTTCGAGTCCGCTGGATAACGAATGGAAGGTAGCTGTCAAGAAAATCGAAGACGGGTTGTTTTCGACCTTTGCCAATGATGTTCTGAAAAAAGGCGACACGCTCGAAGTTATGCCTCCACATGGTGCATTTTTTACAGATTGTACTCCTAATAAATCCAAGAATTATATTGCTTTTGCAGCAGGAAGTGGCATCACGCCAATTCTTTCAATCATGAAAACGCATTTAGCTGCGGAACCTGAAAGTACGTTTAAATTGTTCTACTTAAATAGAAACGTTAAATCTATCATCTTCAAAGAAGAGATTGAAGCTTTAAAGAGTGAATATTTCAATCGCATCGAATTGTTTTATTTCCTTACTAAGGAATACCGCGATGTGCCTTTAATGAATGGCCGTTTTACAACCGAGAAAATGGATGTGATTACAAGCAAAATTATTGATGCAACAAGCATTGATGAATGTTTTATTTGTGGTCCAGAATCGATGATTTTTCTCATCCGTGATTCATTAATTTCAGCAGGATTATCGAAAGAGCAGATTCATTACGAATTGTTTACAGCAGGAAATTCTGCTGAAGATAAAAATCGAGTGAAAAAGATTCTTGAAAAGAAAGTGGAAGGCACCGAAGTCACCATTATTGATGGCGGTAAGGAATTTCACTTTACCATGTCGAAGGAATTTGATAATATTTTAGATGGAGCATTGGCAGCCGGTGCCGATCTTCCTTTTGCCTGCAAAGGAGGAGTTTGTAGCACGTGCCGATGCAAAGTAATAGAAGGAGAAGCCGAGATGAAACTGAATTACGCACTCGATGAATCGGAACTCAAACGCAATTATGTGTTGAGCTGCCAAGCTGTGCCAACTTCCGCTAAACTTATTGTTGATTTTGATGTTTAGATTTCCAAATTTTAATAAAACACCCAACTTATATAGCCATGTCAAATCAAGAAATCCAATCACTTGAAGAGCGTTTTAACCAGCGCATTGCCAACGACGAAAAGATTGAACCGAAAGACTGGATGCCAGAGAAATATCGGAAGACACATATCCGTCAAATTTCTCAGCATGCACATTCCGAAATTGTAGGGATGTTACCTGAAGGAAATTGGATCAGTCGTTGTCCTACACTTCGCCGTAAAGTGGCATTGCTAGCCAAAGTGCAAGACGAAGGTGGACACGGATTGTATCTATACAGTGCCGCCGAAACTTTGGGTATTTCGCGTGAAGAAATGTTCGATCAGTTACATTCGGGCGAGGCAAAATATTCGAGTATATTCAATTATCCAACATTAAGCTGGGCTGATATTGGAACCATTGGTTGGTTGGTTGATGGTGCTGCAATTATGAATCAGGTTGCATTAATCAACACATCATTTGGTCCTTATGGAAGAGCGATGATTCGTATTTGCAAAGAAGAGAGTTTTCACCAGCGACAAGGTTTTGAAATCATCATGACTTTGATGAATGGAACTCAAGAGCAAAAGGATATGGCCCAAGAATCACTCAATCGTTTTTGGTGGCCATCCTTGATGATGTTTGGTCCACGCGATGCCGAATCACCCAACTCCGACCAATCGATGCAATGGAAGTTAAAACGTAAAACAAACGATGAGTTACGTCAAGCTTTTGTTGATCAAACCGTTCCACAAGCCGAATTGGTAGGATTAACCATTCCTGATCCGAATTTGAAATGGAACGAAGAACGTAAGCATTACGATTTTGGCGAACTCGATTGGAATGAATTCTGGCAAGTCGTAAAAGGACATGGACCTTGCAATAAACAACGCATACAAGCCCGTTTAGACGCTTGGAATAATGGAGCTTGGGTTCGTGATGCAGCAACTGCATATGCCGAAAAACAAGAATCTAAATTGTTAAAGGAAGTAGGATGATAACAATGTGCTGATGGAAAAGAGAATGTGCTGATTAGAAGATATAGTCTTTACATTGTAATCCCCATCATCATAATTAGCACATCATCACATCAAACTCATCAATCACATTAGCACATTAGCACATTAGCACATCAGCAAATCAACCACATCAGCACATCAATAAACTATGAAAAACTGGCCTCTCTGGGAAGTATTTATCCGAAGTAAAAATGGTTTAGAGCACCGCCATTGCGGAAGTCTCCATGCTTCTGATGCAACAATGGCATTGGAGAATGCACGCGATGTATACACTCGTCGAATGGAAGGTGTAAGCATTTGGGTTGTTCCATCAGCACAAATTACTGCTTCGAATCCTGAACAAAATGGCGAATTGTTTGAACCAGCTGCCGATAAAGTATATCGTCACCCTACTTTCTATATTTTGCCCGACGAACTTAAACACATGTAATTCTTGAATTACCAGATTAATTTTCAATCATGAACAAGCAATTAGTACAGTACATTCTTGGAATTGCCGATAATAGCCTCATTCTTGGCCAGCGTCTTTCTGAACTTTGCGGACATGGCCCAAGCTTGGAAACTGATATTGCATTAACCAATATCAGCCTCGATTTATTTGGACAGGTTCGTAGTTATTTCCAGTATGCAGCTGAAATTCAAGGAAATGAGACTAGCGAAGACACGCTTGCATTTCTTCGCAAAGAACATCAATACACCAATGTTTTACTTGTAGAACAGCCCAATACCGATTTCGCGTACGTTATTGCTCGTCAGTTTTTGTTTGATGTGTATCATCAATTATTACTTGAAAAAATGCAATCTAGTAAGGATGATATTTTAGCCGCAATTGCCCGTAAATCGATCAAAGAAGTAAATTACCATGTGCGTTTTTCGTCCGATTGGATTCGTCGTTTAGGTGATGGAACAGACGAAAGTCATCAACGTGTTCAAAAAGCAATAAATGATTTGTGGATTTTTACCGATGAGCTTTTTCATTTAACCGAAGCCGACAAGGCCATGATTGAAGCTGGAATTGGTGTTGATGTTTCACAATTAAGAGATTCATATTATAATTATCTGAATCATATTTTAACTGAATCGACCATTGAAACACCTCAGGTTGAATATTTCCAAAAAGGTGGAAAAAACGGAATTCATACCGAACATATGGGATTCATTTTGACTGAAATGCAATTCATGCAACGAACGTATCCCAACATGACTTGGTAAATTAATTTAATCGGATGATGGAACCACAAATTGATGCTGATTTATTGACCATCTTGGATGCTGTTTCGGATCCCGAAATTCCAGTTTTATCAATCGTTCAAATGGGCGTTGTTCGATCAGCACATCATTCCGACAATGGTATTTACGTTGAAATAACTCCAACCTATAGCGGATGTCCTGCGATGGATGTGATTGGTGATGATATTAAAAAGGCATTGAAAGCTGCAGGATTTGAATCGCATGTAAAATTAATTTTATCTCCCGCCTGGACCACCGATTGGATTACCGAGAAAGGTAGAGAAGCACTCGAGAAATATGGCATTGCAGCACCGTTAAATGCCGATGCTGATAAAGAAGCTTTATTAGGAAATAAACGCATTGTAAAATGTCCGCAATGTGGTTCTATAAATACTGTTTTAATCAGCCAGTTTGGCTCCACTGCCTGCAAAGCCCTTTTCAAATGCGAAGATTGCTTGGAGCCCTTCGATTATTTTAAATGTTTGAAATAATTATAAAATAAGGTAATGTCTAAAAAGGTATATTTTGTTTTTATATAGCAATCTATAATTTACACGACAGAAAAAAGGTCAGATTTCAAACAATTCAATTATATATTTTAAAAGCAATTACTTTGTTTTAATCAACTTATTTAATTCACTTACTCGAGATTTATTGTCGAGGAGAATTAATTTATTTAAAATATTGTTGTTGATTAATTGGTAAAAATTATTTTCCAACTTCAAGTAAAATCCATTTTCCAGTGTGCTTTGCGAATCATCGTCATGTTGAATTTCAAAAAGGAACTCTTCTGATTGGGGTTTTGTATTAAGATAGATGAATAGCGTATCTGCATTTAGCTTATACATTGAACTGAAACCATTCGATGAATTCCATATTCGTTTGGAAAATATCTTTTTAGATGTTTCATTTTTCTGAGCAAATCCGAAACTAACATCTGGATTAAGTTGAACAATATCAATTCTTTTTAAGTACGACTCTTCAATTATTTTTTGAGTCGAATCATTCTTTTCAATATTCTGAATGTCTGATGATGGTTTGAAGGTACTATCATTTGGAACAGGAGCAACATAATTTGAAATTGGTTTAATGCTACCTGAATTCTGGTTAAACCATGTCCATAAACCTCCAATAAAAACAATGGATATAAAAGCCGCTGCAATTTTTCTTAAAATAGAATAGTTTGTTTGAGCTTTCTTCGCCTTATCATACGATACATTCGAAGATGTTTCTTGAAAATTCTTTGAAAAGCCAATTCCTTTGTTTTGTTCATCCCGATCAAGAAGCTTAGCATTTTCATGAATCAATTTCACCTGTTCTTTGGTGTGCATTTTGACAAAAGCATGATGAATCTCTTTTTGGAGTTTTAATGAATCAACGAGATCCAATTCGTAATTGAGACGATCTTCAAAATTAATTTTTTGCTCAGAACTTAAATCATCATTGATATAATCAATAATCAAATCGAGATCATTTTCTTTATCCATTTCGTTTAATTATTAATTGTAATGACTCATGGCATCTTGAACTCTTCATCTTTAAAGAAGCTACTGTCGTATTGTATATCTGACTCATTTCATTAAATCTCATATTTTGCCAATACCGGCTTTTTAGAATTTCTTGACACTTTGCATCCAGTTCCTCAATTGCTTTTTGAAGTTTATTTAATCGATCTTCAGATAAATCATCTTGAATTTCACTTTCAAAATCGGCTTCATCTGTAGGTCGCAAAACGATATTTCTCTTTTTGCGTAACTCTTTAAGCCATAAATTTTTAGCAATACCATAAATGTAAGTTGTCATAGAACTCGTTAAAACAAGTTTGCCTAACAGAATTTGTTCGTAAATGATTATGACAGTATTTTGAACCAAATCTTCCGCTTCATCAACCGAGCTGTCATTATTCAGAGCATATCGAATAATTATTGGTTTTGCTTTGTTATACAGAATCTTAACCCATTCATTCTGCTTTGTATGAAGGCCTTTGATAAGCATTTCGTCTGAAGGATTATCTGGAATAAACGAAGATGCCTGATCCATTGAATGTTTAATGAGTTTTGTGATTTTCACAAATCTATCTATTTTGGGTTTAAAAACAATATACTAATGAATTTGCTTTAGGTCTATTTTCATTGTGATATTTTGATGACTGCATTTCAAAGACATATAAATTCGTGTAGATTTAATCATAAGTATTGTGTATTTTGAGAATATGAATTATTATATCTCTTTGATGACTGCATTTTAATTAACTAATAAATTACTATTTGAAAATGGGTACATGAATTACGAATGAAATATTAATTATTTTGGTTCTTATAAAAATATCCGATTTGAATGATATAATCATGCTTGTCTATTTCATTATTTCATCCGTAATCAAATAGTTTATAGTGATTTTGAATGTGTTTCAATGAATATGAGTAAAGGATGGGTGTCGGTGTAGTTTACAGACATAATTGCTGGTAGATATTTATCAAATCTTTTAAATGCGGCAAATGTAAGTT
>JBIPLZ010000297.1:0-3419 GCA_044369395.1 Flavobacteriales bacterium
TGTTGCTCGATCGATGGTGGTGTTTGAACCAATTTCAACATGATCTTCAATAATCACATTTCCAATTTGAGCAACTTTCATGTAATTTGAATCATCTTGTGGAGCAAATCCAAAACCATCTCCTCCAATAACAACACCTGAATGAATCCTACATTCTTTACCAATTTTACATTCCGAATAAACCTTAACCCCCGGAAATAACATGGAGTTATCACCAATGGTTACATTATCGCCGATGTAAACACCTGGATAAAGTTTAACATTATTACCAATAACAGAATTCTCGCCGATATATACGAATGCACCTATGTAAGGATTTTCTCCAATGCGTGCAGAAGACGCGATGGTATGCGGCTCTTCTCTGCCTGTTCTATTTTGACTTATTTTATTGTATGTATCGAGCAAGAGAGCGAAACTTTTATAAGCATCCTTTACTCGAATAAGATTTGTATGAATGGGATTTTCAGGAACAAACGTTTCACTTACAATGACCAATGAAGCTTTTGTAGTGTAAATGAACTCTTCGTATTTAGGATTTGCTAAAAATGTTAGAGAACCTGGTTCTCCCTCTTCAATTTTAGCAAGCCTGTTCACTTTTACAGAAGAATCACCTTCTATTGTTCCTTGTAAAAGATCTGCTATTTGCTGTGCTGTAAATTCCATTTTACTTAATTTATAATATCAATTTCTTTGGGATAGCAAAGAAAGTACTTTCGGATTGATTCAGAATAAACAGATAAACGTAATTGGTCAGATGCATCACGTACATCGCGTATTGTACCGTTTTTCAATAAAATATTTATCTTCTCTTCTCCAGATTTATATGCACTATTAGTTATTTCTCCTGTGAAAATATAATAAAATGCGTCTTGTTCAGAATTCCCTTTCAATTGCCATAGAGCTTTTAATTGAGCTATCTCAGATTCTTTAAATGGTTGATCTTCAATGCGAATCTTAAATAACTTCCGTTCAATCAATCGTGTACTTAATTCTACTAAAATTTTATCTGTATGACTCATCCATTCTTTAGCGGCTGCAAATATATCATAATCATCCAAGTGAGAAAAATGCTCGATAAACTCATCATCCAAATTTTCATTATAAGTTGAGTTTGTTGAATTCAGAAAGTAATTCAACCCTTTAGTTGCAAAAACTACTTCGCCATTTTGAGCTAAATATTTAGCACGTTTCAGCATATTAACCAATAAATTCTCGGCAGCTAAAACAGTTTTATGTAAATACACTTGCCAGTACATTAAGCGTCGAGCTAAAAGAAATTTTTCAATGCTATAAATTCCCTTTTCTTCCAATACAAGCTCTCCATTTACCACTTCCATCATTTTAATGATTCGATCGGAACCAACCGTTCCTTCGGCCACTCCAGTATAGAAGCTATCTCTGTTGAGATAATCCAAACGATCAACATCCAATTGACTTGAAAGTAACTGATGTAAAAATTTCTTGTGGTAATTATCAGTAAAAATAGCAATGGCCATCTCGAGCTTACCTTCAAAATGGGTGTTCAATTTGCGCATAAATAGCAATGACAACTGTTCGTGATTTAGTCCATTTACAATAGAGTTCTCAAGCGCGTGAGAAAATGGTCCATGTCCAATATCATGCAATAAAATGGCGGCTTGTGCAGCTAAATTTTCCTCATCTGTTATTTCATGTCCTTTCGAACGTAAACTTTCAATTGCCAAACTCATCAAGTGCATGGCACCTAAAGCATGATGAAAACGCGTGTGTTGCGCACCCGGATAAACATAATCGGTTAAACCAAGTTGCCGAATTCTCCGCAATCGTTGGAACCAAGGGTGTTCAATTATATCGAAAAGCAATTCATATTGTATGGTAATAAACCCGTAAACAGGGTCATTAACAATTTTTTTTTTGTTGTGCGTAAGTTTCACTGACAATATTATAGGAATTATGCTGTTTCATGAGGTACTTTTGAGCACCTTTTAAAAAAGCAAATATACATGGACAAGATAAACATCCTTTGGGCTGATGATGAAATTGAATTATTAAAACCACATATTCTCTTTTTACAAGATAAAGGATATGAAGTTCACACGGCCAATTGTGGTGACGACGCATTGGATTTGTTCAAAGAACGCGATTTTGATATTGTTTTTTTGGATGAAAACATGCCGGGGCTCTCTGGATTGGAAACTTTAGTGAAGATAAAACAGCTAAAAAGCGACATCCCGGTTATCATGATAACCAAAAGCGAGGAAGAGCATATCATGGAAGATGCTATTGGCTCTCAAATTTCCGATTATTTAATTAAGCCAGTTAATCCAAATCAGATTCTACTTTCTTTGAAAAAGAACTTAGAAAATAAACGCCTTATTCGCGAAAAGACTTCGAGTGCATACCAGCAAGAATTTCGGAGTATTGGAATGACTCTAAGTGATCGCCTTTCTATTGATGAGTGGAAAGAAGTTTATCAGAAATTGGTTTTTTGGGAATTAGAGCTAAGTAAAAGTAAAGAAGAGGGCATGGAAGAAGTGCTTCGGATGCAAAAAACGGAAGCCAACACACAGTTTTCGAAATACATCGCTAACAACTATCAAAATTGGCTCAACGGGAAAGATCCGGATGCTCCATTGTTATCGCATACTATTTTCAAGCAACGCGTAATTCCTGAAATTGATAAATATGAGAGTACGTTTTTTGTGCTCATCGACAATATGCGTTATGATCAGTGGAAAGTAATGGCACCCATCATTTCCGAGTATTTTAAAATTGATACGGAAGAAATGTATAGTGCTATTCTACCTACAGCTACTCAGTATGCAAGAAATTCGATCTTCTCAGGATTGCTTCCTTCCGAAATGGAAAAACGATATCCCAACCATTGGTTAAACGACGAAGAAGAAGGCGGGAAGAATATGTTTGAAGAGTTCTTCATGATTGAACAATTTAAACGACTGGGAAAAGACATCAAAACTTCTTATACCAAAGTCACCAATAACCAAGCAGGAAAAAAATTAGCAGAGAATATTCCCAATTTGATGGGAAATAAGTTCAATGCTATTGTCTATAATTTCGTTGATATGCTTTCGCATGCTAGAACTGAAATGGAGGTGATACGTGAATTGGCTGATGATGAAAAAGCATATCGTTCTATTACTGTTTCTTGGCTCGAGCATTCTCCCCTACTCGATATTTTGCGACAAATTGCGGACAAAAAAGCGCGATTAATTATCACCACCGATCATGGAACGATTCGGGTAACGAACCCAAGTAAAATTATTGGTGATCGAAATACAAACACCAACTTACGCTATAAGCAAGGGAAAAATTTGAATTACGAAAAGCGGGATGTGTATGAAGTAAAAAATCCACTCGATATTTTTCTTCCGCGTCAACACGTGAGCACTGCTTTTGTATTTGCGAAAGAAGATTTCTTT
>JBIPLZ010000298.1:0-3418 GCA_044369395.1 Flavobacteriales bacterium
GGAACGGGCTGCGTCATTCGGAATTTATACAAGCCCGTTTCACTTTTTTCTTGCGGATTATTTCCGCTCATCAGAGCCATTAAGTTATTCGGAACTTGAATTTCTGCATCCCAAGTAAATCGAATACCCGGACTATCTTGCACAGGAAACCAAGTTCGGCTTAAAATGGCTTGGCCTTGAGTGAATAAAAATGGATGTTGCTTGCCTTCGGTTTGCTCTGCATTTAACCATTGCAAAGCAGCGGATTCTGATGTAGTAGAGTATTGAATGCTAACTACTTGTGAAGTTGCATTAAGACTTATTTTTAATGCACTTCCCAACCACTTCTTTTCAGGTTGCATTTCATATGTTAATGAAGTTCCGTTCTGATCCGTAATTTTTTCAATGATAAGTTGACGTGTGTCAACCCATAATTCGTTAAAACCAGGTTTTCTTATGAGGCTCAATGTTGAGGTTCCTTTTGCACATTTCTTTTCGAAATCGATATTCAATTTCAAAGACACATGATTCACAACAACTTCATTGGGTTTCGAACAACTATGTGTGTCGTTAGCGTGCATAAAAATTGGAATGAAAAGGAAAGTTAAAAAAACGAAAAGTCTCATCGTGTTATAAAAAAACAGGCGCCTAATAGACGCCTGCGATGTGTAATTTATAATCTTATTATTTAAAAACAGTGAATGTGCCTTTCATGAAATTGTTCTCTGGTTTTTTCGGATCTGTTACATTTTCAATAATGTAAAAATAAGTTCCTGATGTTATTTCATCGCCACCAGACCAATCGTTTTTATAGGCATTTGTTTCGAAAACTAATTTACCCCAACGATTGAAAATGGTAAGTTTATTTTCAGGGTATGCTAAGATGTTCTCCACTTCAAAATAGTCATTTTTGCCATCTCCATTTGGCGAAAATGAATTTCCCACAAGCAAGTCACATGTTTCAATTTCAACGCGAACAGTATCGTAAGCCATTACACCACAGCCATCTGTTGCGATGCAAATAAAATTTTGTGATGAATCGGGACGAACAGACACCAGCGATTGTGTTATTTCGAAAATGTCACTATCTCCAAACCATTCGAAAGTATACTTTCCACTTCCACCTGATGCACTAGCCGCCAATTGTGCTTCCGTATTCTGACAAATGGTTGTATCTAATACATTAACAAACAAGGAGTCGTATCGAGGAACATAAACAATAAATGAATCGAGTGAGGATACATCACAAAAATCTTTCACTTCAATGGTGTAAGTTGTTGTGTCGGATGGATACACCGAAATCGATTCTGTTGTCGCTATACCTACCCAATTGTATGTAAAAGGAGATTGACCTAAACTTATGGATGGGTAAATGGAAATGGTATCACCAATACAGATAACAGAATCCTGCGTGAATGTTTGAAGAGAATCGTACCCCATAGTTACGGTTAACTCTTCGGAGAATGATGTGTTATTGCAAAACAAAGAATCGTGAATGGTTACCGTGTAATTCGCCGAATTTTCAGGAGCTGGAACTTGTATAGAAGGCGTAATTAAATTGTTGAAACTCCATGAATACGAATACGGAGGATAACCATTGGAAACGCTTGATGAAACGGTTAAACTCTCTGCAGGACAAACGAGTGTAACATCATTTGCTAGTATATTTAAAACATACGGATCACGGATTTGAAATGATCCGCTCACATTGATAGTTTCGCCACATTGAGTTAACAAACTATATTCAATTTGAACGCTTTCGTACCCGTTCACACCTTCGGTATTTCCATCATTTGTTGGCGTAACAATAAACCCAAGTGAGTCAATACCGGGAATGAATGTAATTGAACTAGGTAGACCTTGGTAATCGTTTGCACTCGCCGAACCACTATAGGTAATGGGAATATTCAATGTGCTAACAGTTTCATATCGAATAAAGGTCACTAATGCTTGAGTACAATTTTCAACTATTGCATTATCGGGAAGTAATTGTTGGAATCCTAATGATACATAACCGGGTGCAATTATATTGATAGTGTCTTGAGAGGTAACGTTACATTGATCCGTAACTTGAAAAACGTAGGACGTATTTTGAGTCGGAATTACGGTCACAGTATCGGTAGTAACTCCTAAATCTGGCCAGTTATAGGTATATGGAGCTGCGCCGAATTCATAATTAGCACTCAGCAAAATGGGTGTGCCAGGACAGACAGATGAATCACTTGTAACGGTTTGAAGTGAATCGTAACCCATAATTACATTCAAAGTATCATAAAACGGAATGTCGTAGCAATTCAAAATATCGCGAACTGTCAGGATATAAACAGAAGTATCTGCAGTGGATGGAACTGTAATGGAGGGAGTGGTCAAACCATTGTAATCCCATGAATAGGTATAAGGTTCATAACCTCCAGAAACAATGGAGGAAATTGGAACGTTATTACTCGGACAAACAAGTGTTGTGTCGTTGGAAACGAATTCTAACACATAAGGATCTCTAATTTTAATCGTTCTCGAAATGGTAATGGGTAATCCGCAATCATTTTCTAATTGGAAGGAAATGATAATCTCTTCATATCCATTAATTCCTTCTGTAATTCCATCGTCTACTGGAATCAAGGTAAATAAAAGTGAATCAACACCCGGAAGAAAAACAAGTGTGTCGGGCAATCCGGAATAGTCAACCACAGGAGTAGCGTTACCAGCAAAATTGATAGGAACAATGAGGGTGTCGTTTGCAACATCTCTACGAAAAACTATGTTTCCTTCTGTACATCCTTCTACTACAGCAGAGTCTGGAAGGAGATTGGCAATATCGATATTGGGAATATTCGAAGTAAACGATTCTGCTTGAAGGAAAACCCAAGAATCAAACGAATTATCAAACCCATTTGCTAAAACAAGTTTGATGTGATAGGTCTCACCACATTGAACTGTTGCTTGTGCTGTGAGAATATCTGTAAATCCGTAGGGCCCAAAATTTTGTGAGCCACTATTGTCAACAAAATAGGCAGTGTTGTTTAAACCACCTGGAGGACATAAATTTCCTCCGTCGCTTATTCCATCATTTATGGTGTTCATACTCACAGGAAGGTTTGTTCCTGGAACTATAGCAATGTTTGCTGCATTGTTAGCATAAGGACCAGTAATACCAGGGCCGGAAATGAAAAATCCGAATACATCAAAGTACTGCGAGCAAACAAATCCATTGTATTCCTCAGAGGCAAATACATAATTAAATGCAACCGAATCGCCTGAAGGAATAAAATCGAATTCAATATTCGCTATGTTGTTGGTGATTCCAGTTGCGCCAAAGCTGGTTATGATGGCATTCAAATCTGGGTCATCGGTTAGTTCAATAGCATTGTCAAATGAAGAGGAAATTGTACCACTACTTGCTGGGTCACCAATGTAATTAAATCCGTTAGGGTCTGATTGG
>JBIPLZ010000299.1:0-3414 GCA_044369395.1 Flavobacteriales bacterium
AAGAACTAATTACTGCCAGCAACGGCGCATATATCGACCCTTGGGGATTGGGAACGAGTATGAATTCAGATATGTACAATGTGCTGTTTACTGAACGCATTATTCAAACATTCAAGCCCGAACTCACCGTTGTAAATATGCAGGGCGTAGATATTTGCCATTCCAATTTCACCGAATACTGCAACAATTTACGCAAAGCCGATTACGCTGTGGGACATTTGTGGGAAACCATCCAAAACACTCCCGGAATGGCCAACGACACGATCTTGATTGTAGCTCCAGAGCATGGTCGAAATTTGCAAGCCAATACAATCATCGATCAATTTGGAAATCCCGCTTTGGATCATACGAGCGACGCAACCTCGCGTGAAATTTTTTGCTTGGTGGTTGGTCCGCAAGGAATGGTGCAGCAGAATCAAATCATCACACAGGTAACCGGTGAAAGCATCGACATTGTTCCTACCATTAGCCACATTTTAGGTTTCAGAGATGATATCCCTGGGGGAATGTTGAATGGACGCATTTTAAACGAAGCATTTGTATAATGAAAAAGCAACATTTTATAATCGCTATTTTGGGAATATTCCTTTTGGTTTTTCACGCTTGTAACAAAGAAACTCCCGATCCGGAAAATCCATTCGATGCCATTCAAGACTCGAATAATACGAGTGAAACGGATACGGTAAGTAAAACATCCTTGCTTGGATTGCATCGCAATATTTTCTCAACCAAATGCGCCGTTCCCGGTTGCCACGATGGAAACTTTGAACCCGATTTCAGAACCGTTCAAAGTGCATTTTCCACACTTGTTTACGCCCCAATTACCAAAAACAATTTATCCAATTCATTCACCTATCGAGTTGTTCCGGGAGATACCAACTTATCGGTTTTGTATGAGCGCATCACCAATTGCTGTTTTGTGAATACCGACGATCGGATGCCGCAAGATAATATTGGAACAGGATTGCCCGCAGCAGATATTCGCAATATTGCCACATGGATTATGAACGGTGCGCAAAATGTTTCGGGCGAAATTGTGACACGCCCCGATTTAGAGCCTTTTTTAAGTTATTATGTGGCTGTAAATACTACGTTCGATGTGGAATACTCTATTGAAGCAAATCGTGTTGACAGCGTAATTTACAATTCATTTTATATCCCCAACGGAACACCCAGTTTTTACATGGGAGTTTTGGTTGAGGACGATAACACACCATTGGCAAACATGCAGGTAAATACCTTATTGCTCAGCACAAACAAGGATGATTTTTCAGGTGCCATTCCATTTACAGCAACATTTATTAATGTTCAAGGACAAGACCCCATTTGGTTAACAAGCGTCAATACAAGTAATTTAATTCCAGGGACAATTTATTATATGCGATACAGAGTCAACGACGGACAGCATACAAACAATACTGAGTTCCCAGAAAATACAAGCAATGAGCTTTTCAAATCGTATTGGAGTTTCATCATTCAACCATAAAGATTATGAGGTGTTTTATATTTTTATTGGGGAGTTTGATATGGTTTTCTTCGTGTAAAAAAGACTCAGAAACAATGAGTGTTGTGCCTGAGATTTCCTTTGTGAGTATTGGTCCAAGCAGTATTTATCAAAACAAAGATTCGGTCATAATTCGAATTTCTTACCGCGATGGCGATGGCGATTTGGGCGAAAATAGCAGTGGAATTGAAAATGCAGAAATCACGAATTTTAGAAATAACATCACCTACAATTTTCGTATCAGGCAATTGGCTCCTACAAATGCCAATGTTGCCATTCAAGGCGAATTGGAAATTGTTGTCCCGGGTGTTGCGATGGAAAATACTTCATTAGCATCTGAAAGCACGTATTTTACTATTTCCATTACTGACAGAGCTGGAAATAAAAGCAATCAAATTAGCACAGATAACATTACTGTGTTTCCTTAGTGCAATAGCTTTTAAGTTAATTCGTTAAAAGCTCAGTCTACATTAAATAAACTTACCATGAAAACTTTTCGTTGTTTCGCTTTTGCAATTTCAGCACTCCTGTTGTTAAATTCTTGCACTGGAATTAAAAATATTCAAGCACCAACCGTGGATGGAATCAAGGATTTTAAAATGGGCTCACCGAAAGATGGAAAATTACCTTTTAGTTTTACCACCCCATTAAAAAATCCCGATCGTTTAAAGTTTCATATAAAAAGAGCAGACCTCGAATTTGTTGTTGCGGGTGTTCGTATTGCAGAAATTAAAACAACGAAAAAAATGAAAATTCGTCGCCAATTGGAACCCGAATTAAAATGGGAAGCAAGCGCCGAGTTGGCTTTATTATTGAAAAATCCAGCTGCTTTATTAGGAAGTATTATCAAACAAAAACCCGTTTTAGACGTGAGCGGAACCATTACCGTGGGTAAATTGTTTTGGAAAAAAACCCTGCCTATTCAAATGAAATTACCGGTAGAAATTCCGTTTAAGTAAAACCTTGTTTGAATTTTTAAATGAATTATTGAGATAGCGAAAATGCCAAAAGAAAGATCCGTGAAAAATTCACAACAACCATTGAAACTTCATTTTTATCTGACAATTTCGTTTTTCATTTTCAGCCTGACAGGTTACGGGCAGACAGACAGCAGTAGTTGGGCTCAAAAACCAGAAGTTTCATTTTCTGGATATCTAGACATATTTTATTCTTACGATTTTAATGAACCGAAAACTAATTATAGACAGCCATTCTTATACAGCTTTAACCGACACAACGAATTCAATCTAAATCTTGGATTAATTAAAGTAAGTGCGAAACATTTAAAATACAGAGCCAATATTGCAATGCAGGCAGGGACATACGTAATGGATAATTACGCAAACGAAGAAACCGCTTTGAGATACATAAATGAGGGCAACGTTGGACTATCACTGAACAAGAAAAATAACTTATGGCTTGACGTTGGAATTCTCGGATCACTCATTGGTTTTGAAAGTGCCATTTCCAAGGATAGTTGGACATTAACACGTTCTCTTCTTGCCGAAAATTCCCCATACTATTTATCAGGAGCAAAATTAACATACAATCCAAATGAACATTGGGAAATGGCGGCACTAGTATGCAACGGCTGGCAACGCATAAAAAAAGTTTCTGGAAATTCCCTACCTGCTTTCTGTTCACAAATCAAATACACCAAGAGCGACAGACTTACATTCAATTGGAGCACGTTTATCGGTACTGATGACCCTGACACGACAAGAAGAATGCGCTATTTCAATAATTTTTATATTCAATCGCAACTGTCAAAGAAGTTCGGTTTCATTGCTGGCTTTGACATCGGAGCACAGCAATTAAAAAAGGAAAGCGCGAGCTATAGTATTTGGTATAGTCCAGTTGTAATTTTTCGTTACAATTGGAATGACAAGTGGACATCAGCTTTAAGAGCC
>JBIPLZ010000300.1:0-3409 GCA_044369395.1 Flavobacteriales bacterium
CTTTTGTCAATGAAACGGGAGTACTTACTTTTCTCTTCTTTTCTGAAATCAAAAAGTCCTTAATAAAGAACTCGTAAAAGTCCATAACGGATGTAAATTTCATTTCAACAATGTCCAATTCCACTTTTGAATCTTCAATCATGTATGTGTATACATCTTTGGGAATAGACTTGAATTGCAGAAAAGAAGCATCGTTAATTCCAGTCGTGCGCGACATATATTCTGGAACTGAAAAACTAACCGTATGCCCAGTTTTTACTGTATTGAAAGTTGTTTGAGCAAACGCTGTTGAGATGATCATTTGAATAAATGTAGCACCGAATAAAAAGTTCTTGATCATGATTTTATTTGAAAATTATAAAGAGTTTGATGCAAAACTAATCCAATTTTGCGCATCTTTAGAACATACATTTGCATTATGCAGCATCGCATCGAAGAAATTAAATCCTATATCAATCATAATGATAATTCACTGGCAGTTAGGCGTATGCTCGATTTGTGCCTCGACACAGGTGACGAATCTCTTTTAATTTATGCCATCCAATGGAGTCGTGAGTTTCATGCATTTCAGAAGAATGTTTCCATGGAAAGTGTTCCATCAGATTTTCAAGAAAAAGCTTTCGAATTTCTGAATAAACTAAACGGACAACACGGAAACGCTCGGCAAACACCACAGCTCCTGGTTCGCGCCCATCAAGTTAGTAAACGATATTCTGGGAGTAATTTCAGTCTTCACCCCATCAGCATCGACATTAAAACAAGCGATGTTGTTGGAGTTGTAGGTGAAAATGGAAATGGTAAAACGACCTTACTTCGCTGCCTTGCCGGACAATTAGCTTTGGACGAAGGTGGAATTACATTCGAAAAATTAACGAATCCCGATCAATATGACATTAAGCACCATGTTGCATTTATTCCTCAGCGTATTCCGCGTTGGTATGGTTTGTTAAGAGATAATCTGCATTTCTCAGCGGCATTATCGGGCATTACCGGAAAACAAAACGAATTGATGGTCGATTTTATGCTTGAGCGATTAAACTTAAGCGAATATGCAAACCTCACGTGGGACAAGATTAGCAGCGGCTATCGAACTCGTTTTGAAATTGCGCGCGTTCTTTTACAAAAACCCAGCATTCTCATTCTCGACGAGCCCTTAGCGAATCTTGACATCAATGCACAGCAAACCATCTTAACCGATTTGCGACACATGGCAAAATCGGTGTATCATCCGATGGGAATTATTTTGAGTTCTCAGCAATTGCATGAAGTAGAGAAAATTGCAGACACTGTTTTGCTTATCAAGAAAGGACAATGCTTATTTAGAACCGGCGAAACCGAACAAGAAATCGAAGGTGTTGTGCTTGAAATTGAAACAATCGCTAGTCGTGAAGAAATTAATGCAGTCCTTTCATCAATGCAAGTTGAAATACATTTTAACGGTGGTTTTTACACACTTTTAAGCAGCAATCATTCCGCTGAGGAGATGCTTAAAACGCTGCTAAACTCGTCAGTCAAATTGAGTTATTTCCGCGATATCACACATTCTACTAAACGTTATTTCAATTCATAAATCAAGCAACTCTATCAGATGAGCACACAAAAACGCCCTTTCTGTCCTGCATTCATAAATCGTATCGACGATTATTTACTCAAGAATGCACCGGAAATTTGGTCAGCACGCACACACTTGGTTTTATACTATGGGTTGATTTTTATGAGTATTTTGGCTTTTCTTTCTTTCATTGTTCCTGACGATCCGCGAAGCAATTCGGGAGTCGCTTTTTGGATTGTATTTGTGAGTTTGATTTCCATAATCGGACTTGTACTTTGGTTGATGTTCTTGCTCCGTTTCAATGTTTTTAAACGCTATGGATTAACAAGTGCTTCCAATCGTTTGAGAACTTGGTTGCTGTATTTTACTTCGGTGGGCATTTTGGTTTTCTTTTGTTATGTGCCGCCAATCGTAGAAACCATTCGGGCCAATAGTGCATATTCCGACAATGAGCTGGCGGTTGATTTAAATAAAATGAATTCGCTTATTTGTCAGCTTTCGTATGATTCATTGCCACACGATTGGATAAATGACACGGTTATAGTGGTAAATTCTACTGAAGGCCGATATGAAAATGTTGAGGTTATTGGAGATGTGGAAGAAGTTGCAACGAGTGCTGCGGTGATGATTGATTCGGCGGTTTTCATCTACAAGCCCGCTTTTAGATTGATGGATACAACGGAGTTCGTTTCGAAGAAATTGGGCTGCGATAGCATGATGAAAATCAACGACAGTGTTTATGTATTCAGTGAATGTCCAAGTTATGAGTTTATTACAGATCCTGGTTTGAGTAGTTATTCGGATGTTAAAATGCTTAATTCGAGAGATTTGTATTATCAAATTATTCAGCATTATGCTAAAAAACAGGAAGCCCCATTGGTTAATGAGATGCAAGCTTTGATTACGAAATATAAATATTACTCCAATGCCAATAATAATTACTATACCGAAACCGATTACAACAACGGTAACTATATTCAGGGACGTTTTTTTACCGATAATATTACACGTTCAATAGAAAATATTTACGAAAGAAAACACAGTTTTGCGCCACATCATTTGCAATGGCAAATACGTGTTTGGTTTTACATCACTTTTTGTATTTCCTTATTGGTCTTCAATTTCCGGCATTCAACGAAGAAAGCATTCTTTCTGAGCATTTTAACCTGTGTATTGCTGAGTATATTAACTGGATTAATACTAGCATTTTCAAACGGCGAAGAGTCCTCCATGTTTGGTAGTTATTTATTTTATTTTGCCCTTTTTGCGTTCTTCTCATTCGGGACGTTTCAAAACAGAACCCGCAATATTGTTTCGGGTATTTCGATAAATGTATTTTCATGGATGCTGTATTTTCTACCTCTGCTTATAACTTCTATGTATTACGAAGGTCAACAAAGTGCATACAACGAATTGGTAAATCCTGGATATAGCTTCGATTATGAAACTATGAAATTGCATTTGCTTTACGCTGAAATCATAGGTTTAATTATTTTTATTATTGCAATTCCAACCTTGCTGCATCGCTTTTACCGCCGCTGGTATGCGCTTCCCGAAGAATGATGAATTCCCTTTCAACTTTATACTTTTCCCTTTTCCCTTTCAACTTTATACTTTCCCCTCGTAATTAATAATCCATAATCCGTAATTGATAATCCGTAATTGACTGTTTTCGATACACCCATAACTGCTTTTCAAGGTCTCGCTCCGAAGAAGATCATGCTTCTGAAGAAAGACTGTGAGATAGAAACCTTTGGCGATTTGCTGAATTGGTTTCCCTTTCGTTATGTCGATCGAACACGTTTTTATGCAGTTAATGAAGTTTCGGAAGACCTGCCCTTGGTTCAAATTATTGGA
>JBIPLZ010000301.1:0-3374 GCA_044369395.1 Flavobacteriales bacterium
TTCCCATTTTCCAATAGTTTCAACATAGCAGATTTACTTGTTGCATCTTCCCAGGTCAATTGATAAACGGTTGAAACTTCTAAATTGAACAAATCGTCCAAATGAGCTGATTTTAAAACTATTTCTACATCGTACGAAGAAGGAATAAGCACTGCATCTTTCCCATCGAGATAAATCGTTTTCAATGTTTTTTTATCAACTTCAACAAAGTTCGCATCTACGGTTTTCATAGCCGTTGCGCCAGATAGAATTAAGGTTTGTCCATCGTTTAGGATATTAGCGGTTGAGCATACATTTCCATCTTTATCAGATACAACTTCTTCCACAAACCCATACACTTTATTGCGATCAACTTTTGCAATGCCTGCGGCAAACTTCTGTTGATCAATTACAAAGGTTAAATTTTTAGCCATGTCGTTTTACTTAATTAATTCCCAACCTTTTTTAATGTTATCTTCTTTCAATTCGGTTAGTTTGTTTTCAATATCTTTCTCCGATTGACACAGGAATATTTCCTGTTCCAGTGGAGTTTTGCGTCCATTACTAAAATCAGAATACACAAGAACAAATGGCGAATACAGCTTGCTATTTTCCTTGTTGGTTTTAAGTCCTACAAACTTCCGAACTGCTGTGCCACCTTTTCCAGCCTTGGTATATACTTCGCGGTGAATAATGGTTGAATCATTCTCAACTTCAGCTGTGATTTTCGAATCCAATGGAGCAACTAAGCTATATGCTTGAGATGTTCCAGTATCTTTTTCATTCACTTTTTTATCTTCCCGAATTCGTATAAAGCCGGGTGAAATAAGGCTGATTGTATTTCCCTGAGCATGGAACACGTAGCCATTTTGATCAGAATAAGTCAATTGCGCTTTTTGAATCGGACCTGATGTGTTTTCATTGATTATTTCAAGGCAAGAAACTTCAATAACAATTTCAGGTTTTACAAAAACAATAGCAGTTTTTGCACTCGACACTTCGGTATATTCTGATGGGACAATTAATTTTTCAATTTTCTGAGGCCATTCTTGGCGTTCTGCATCGGTAAATCCGTTGGAACATTTTCCGATAATTTGATAATGGTCTTTATCGATAGCGAGGCCTATGAGAAGTTCGCGCATCCATCCTTGACGATCACCTGTAGATTCGGCATACCCCAAAACAACACAATCGATGGAAATAGAGTTTTTTATTTTGTACGTAATCCCGTTCGGCACACGAACTATCACTCCTTCTCTACTATCGGTTATTGCGGCTTTAAAAAATGTGATGATATCGGCTCTGCTAGTAAATTGTTTCTGCTCAATAGGAAAGATGCACGTTCCTTCTTTGAGCGTTTTTTGAATGAGTGTATATTTTTCGGATGGATCAGCGTTTACTTCAGCATTTGCATATTCTAACACATCGAAGACGCCAAAACGGAAGTCTACATCATCTGGATTATCAATTCCCGCAGCCACTTCACGGTGCGATGCAGAGTGTCCATTCTCGAAAACGCAAATTTCGCCTGCAAGGAGGATGTTTTCTTTTATGCTCATTCCGGCCTTGATAATTGCTGGAATATTTATCTCATTCCCTGATCGATCGAGTAGACTAACTTTCCCATTTTCGATATGAAGAAAGGCTAAATGACCATCGTGTTTAACCGAGGTTAGGTAATATTCGCTCTCAGCAATTTTCAATCCTATCTGTTCGGAACTAACAGGAATATACCGTGATGCGATTTTGGATTTGTAGTTGATAATTGGAGTCATTTTAATTTTTAAAATCTTTCAAAAATGTTTGAAGTTTAAAATTAGAACTGTCAATTTTGAAACAATTGCTAAGGTTAAAGTTTATTTTTTTGTAAAAATATGGATTCTTAGAGTTCAAATCAACATAGTGTAAAAGTAAATTTTCATATAAAATTAGAAGATAAACTAATTCCTAAGCAAACAACACACAAAATAAATCAAATGTATGAGCGTTTAAAAACCCAATAGCAGTTTAAGAATCTTAAGCCTTACTGAATACTTTAACTTTAAATCGTATAAGATGGACACTCGTTTAATTGCCTGCATGTGTTTGTTTGTGTTGGGATCATTCTCAATTTTAGCCCAGTCCAATTCCGAAAATGAGCTTAAAGCTATTCTCATTGTTGGCCATCAGGAGGATGAAACTCAAGATGCTATAAAAGATATGGATAAAGTAGCAGATCTGTTCGAGGAGCATTCAATTTCGGTGTTTCGTTTTTACGATGAGAAGGCGAATTGGAAAGAGATTGTTAAAGTGTCAAAGGATTGTCAGTTTTTTGTTTACTGTGGCCATGGAAGTGATATGGGAGAAAATGGGAATGCCGGAGGAATTTGTATCAATACGATGGTTT
This sequence comes from Flavobacteriales bacterium, assembly GCA_044369395.1. Taxonomy (GTDB): domain Bacteria; phylum Bacteroidota; class Bacteroidia; order M30B66; family M30B66; genus CALQRR01. The sequence goes on from JBIPLZ010000301.1 coordinate 2,366, forward strand.
CGAGTGCACAATTGATACGCGAATTGAAGTTAAAAGAAAATGCCTTAGTGCTATTCCAATCTGTTTGTAAGGGCGCTGGCTCCTCAGCCGAAGATCTTGAAGACATTGGTATTATTACAGCAAAAAAAAGAGTTACTCATTACGCAACCCCTTTTTTTAAGGTAGGCGCTGTGGCCTATGTTGCAAATAATTATTCCGATGGCATCTTTGGTTTTCTGGTAGATTTCTTGGATGGAACTGCATTGAAGCTTGCTTATGAAAATCAAGCCGAACCGTGGAGTAATGTTTTATTTAATGAGTCATTTCCGGGATATCTTGATAAAACGTATAGTATTGCTGCTAATGAAGGCGAAGGAACTTCCATTCTCACAAAGTATGTAAACGGAAAAAAAACGCAAAAAGAAATCCTCTCGCCAAAGATATATGATGTTGCGTATGTTGGTCCTACCGAATTTACAATACATGATATCAGAAAAGCGGGATTGCTTTCAGGGAAAAAAAAGTGAATTCAAATTGAGTAAAATCTGAGCTCCCCCCTTTATGAACTAGCTATTTAGTTGAATTTTTAACAAATCGAATTAAATTCCAATGCCTTTAAATTGTTTTATATCGGCAATTTTTTCAGGCAAACTATCCAAAATTTGTTTTAATTCTTCTGCGTCTCTAAAAGGAATCATCCATTGGGCTTCAATCTGATTGGGCGTAATTTCACGGGCACTGACATCGGCACGTAAGCCAGGCCATCCCTGGAAATCTTTTGGACATATTCGCAAGAATCTGAAATTAATTCTGGATTCGAATTCGATGGTTTTAATCTCATCGCCACTCTCAAGTCCATCTATATTTTCAAGTGTATTCCAGAGCTTACCATCCACAGAATAGGTTAAATCAAATTTCCGTGTAAAGTTTTTACCATGCGGGGCGCCAGTTAACTTTAACTTCAAAAGCTCTAAAGGGGTATCGACCTCAATTTGCCACCATTGAGCCGTGTCTTGTTTACCGGCACACC
>JBIPLZ010000302.1:0-3373 GCA_044369395.1 Flavobacteriales bacterium
GTGTTCGGTCAGATGAACGAGCCTCCTGGAGCACGTGCTCGTGTGGCACTTTCTGGTCTTACGATGGCGGAATATTTCCGCGATGGTGATGAGCAATCTGGCGGTCGCGATATCCTTTTCTTCATTGATAACATCTTCCGCTTCACGCAAGCGGGTTCTGAGGTATCGGCACTTTTGGGTCGTATGCCTTCAGCCGTAGGTTACCAACCAACATTGGCAACAGAGATGGGTCAGATGCAAGAGCGTATTACATCAACAAAGCGTGGTTCCATTACTTCTGTTCAGGCGGTTTACGTTCCTGCGGATGACTTAACGGATCCGGCTCCGGCAACAACATTTGCCCACTTAGATGCTACAACTGTATTGAATCGTAAAATTTCCGAATTAGGTATTTACCCAGCGGTGGATCCACTCGATTCAACATCACGTATCCTTTCTCGTGACGTTGTAGGTGATGCACATTACGATACAGCTCAACGTGTAAAAGAAACGCTTCAACGTTACAAAGAACTTCAGGATATCATCGCTATCCTTGGTATGGACGAGCTTTCTGAAGAGGATAAATTGACTGTAAGTCGCGCTCGCCGTGTGCAACGTTTCCTTTCTCAACCATTCTTCGTAGCAACGCAGTTTACAGGATTGGAAGGTCGTTTCGTACAAATCGAAGACACAATCAAAGGTTTCAACATGATTATGGATGGTGAAGTGGATCAATATCCAGAAGCAGCATTCAACTTGGTTGGTACCATTGAAGAAGCAATCGAAAAAGGTAAAAAATTATTGGCTGAAGCTAACTAAGAATTCGAATTATGCACTTGGAGATTATTTCACCCGATAAGAAACTGTTTGAAGCCGAAGTTATAAGTATGACTTTACCAGGTATCGATGGTTCTTTCGGAGTACTCGATAAACACGCTTCACTCATTTCTGCTTTGAAAAAAGGGACAATTAAAGTGACTGATAAATCTTCTGCAAAACACTCCTTCGATATTAACGGTGGAGTAGTAGAAGTGCATAACAACAAAGTGATTGTGCTAGCAGAATAAATTATTTTCATTCATACAAAAGGCTCATCTTTATTCGATGGGCCTTTTTTGTTTTCACGCCCACTCTCACTCAAAATCCCCCAAATTGCATTATGACCGACGAATTTTACATGCGTGAAGCCATTCGCGAAGCTAAAAAAGCCTTCGATGCCGATGAAGTACCTATTGGCTGTGTCATAGTTTGGAATGAGCGCATCATTGCACGCGCTTTTAATCGTACCGAACAACTCAAGGACTTTACCGCCCATGCCGAAATGCAAGCGTTCACAAGTGCGTCCGATTATCTCAATAATAAATATCTGAACGAATGTACCATCTATGTAACACTCGAGCCTTGCGCCATGTGTTCGGGTGCTGCATTCTGGACTCAGTTGGGAAGAATCGTCTTTGGTGCCTCGGATATAAAACGTGGTGTTTCTGCTATCTCCGGACAAATTCTTCATCCATCAACACAAGTTACAACCGGTATTTTAGAAGATGAATGTTCCGCTTTATTAAGCGAGTTCTTTCGCAAAAAAAGGAAGTCGGAGTAATTTCATAAATCAATTCAGTAGACATGAAAATAATTATTAATTTCTTCATAGTGTTAGCCATATCGTTTTCATGTATAACATGTAGTTCTTCAAATAATACACAAACCCAAGAAATATCGCGATTCCCGTTGATCGAAAATGCAGGTTGGTTATTGGGTGAATGGCAAAATACTTCATCCGAAGGAATCTTAACTGAAACCTGGGAGAAGCTAAACGATTCAACGTATGCAGGGAAAAGTTTCTTTGTCATTGGGAAAGACACGGTTTCTTCAGAAAAAATTCGCTTAGAACAACACGGTAAAACATTATTATACATTCCAACTGTTAAGAATCAAAATAATGAAGAGCCAATAAGCTTTGTTCAAACTTCATCATCTACCAATCAAATGATCTTCGAAAATTCGAAGCACGATTTCCCTCAATTAATATCATACACACAAACAAATAAAACTGCGTTGGTTGCCGAAATTTCGGGTGTGGTTAATGGGAAAAAGAAAAGCCAAAGTTTCCCCATGCAAAAGGTGAATAAATAGCTTTTTCCAATTCAATCAGTTCATTGGTTCTCTGAATCAACAAACAATCATTTCTTCCGAAGAAAATACGCTGAAATGCTAACAAGGTGAAGAATTCAATTTCTCGCTGTGGCATTTTCGACTATTTTTGCCAACCTTAACATGCACAATGGAAATTCCGAAACAATACACGCCCCTTGGTACAGAAGATAAATGGTACAAACGCTGGATGGATAGCGGTTGTTTTAAATCGCAACCCGATAACCGTGAACCATTCACCATTGTGATTCCTCCGCCCAATGTAACGGGCGTTTTACATATGGGCCACATGCTGAATAATACCATTCAGGATGTGCTTATTCGTCGTGCGCGCATGCAAGGAAAAAATGCCTGCTGGGTTCCCGGAACCGATCATGCATCCATTGCTACAGAAGCCAAAGTAGTAAATAAACTGCGTTCGGAAGGCATTGAAAAAAGTAGTCTTACACGGGAAGAATTCCTCGATCATGCTTGGCAATGGAAGGAAAAGCATGGCGGAATTATTCTCGATCAGCTAAAAAAATTGGGCGCTTCATGCGATTGGGATCGCACTAAATTCACGATGGATCCGGACATGAGCGAAGCCGTTATTGATGTCTTTATCGACTTACATAAAAAAGGCTTTGTTTATCGTGGTGTTCGTATGATTAATTGGGATCCTTCGGCACAAACTGCTTTGTCGGATGAAGAAGTACTATTCAAGGAAACGCCCTCGAAACTTTATTACATCAAGTATTTCATTGAAGAAAGTTCCGAATCAATAACCATTGCAACCACTCGTCCCGAAACTATTTTAGGAGATACGGCCATTTGTGTGCACCCTGAAGATGAACGTTACACTCATTTGGTTGGGAAAAACGTATTAGTTCCTCTTGTAAATCGTGCAATTCCAATCATTGCTGACGAATACGTTGATCGTGAATTTGGAACGGGTGCTCTTAAAGTAACACCTGCGCATGATGTAAACGATTACATGTTGGGCATCAAATTCAACTTACCAGTTATTGATGTAATTGCCAGTAACGGAACCATGAGCGATGCTGCTCAATTATACATTGGACAAGATCGCTTCGCCGTTCGTAAGCAAATTGTTAAGGATCTTGAAACATCCAACAATCTTGTTAAATCGGAAGATATCATCAATAAAGTTGGGCATTCGGAACGAACCGATTCTGTCATAGAACCGCGTTTGTCTTTGCAGTGGTTTGTGAAGATGGGTGAAATGGCCAAACCTGCACTTGAT
>JBIPLZ010000303.1:0-3367 GCA_044369395.1 Flavobacteriales bacterium
GAATCCCCAAACCTAGCACGTAATATCAATTGCTAAGTTTGGGGATTTCTAATTCTTTTAATGTTATTCGGAACTTAAAAGGGATTCAAATCCTTCATCAACAAGCTCTACATACGTTTTCTTCATTTGGGGCGAATACAAAACATATTATTACGAACGGCAGCTGCCAAATTATAGTATTGGTATTTCACAAAAAAATGATATAGGAAATAACAGTTGTCAGGTTCTTTAATGTTATCAGATAGTTCGCTTTTTCTAAACGAAGAACTATTAACATCAAGAACTTGATCATTTATCATAACCAATTTAAATTTTTCTTTGTGCATATATTCATTAAGCCCAGCGATAAGCTTGTCATTATTCAGAATATTGAGCTCTGTTTCTAGAAGGAAATCACTTATTTTCATAGATACAATATACGAGTGGAGATTTCCATAATCCAAAAAAGAGTGAAATAATTAAAATTGACCTTGATTTAACTTGAATTATCCTGAGCGTTTTCGATTTAATAAATTCTATGAAAAACAAAAGATTTTTAAGTTCCCCAATTTATATTTGATCGATCTTTTAATACAAGTGTTAATTATATTTCTAATTGAATCCAATGAATATAAAATATTGAATCCTATGTAAGTCTTCAGGATATCCCTGATTCTTAATATTTCTATCTATTATTAAAATTAACATATGTCAATAGCAATGCAGAAATTTAAAACTTCAGAACACGTCAGACAAATTTTTTTTCTGCAAATAATCAATCGTATTAAAAACGAGAAAGAATTCTGTAATCTGAATGTAGATTTCGATTCCATAGAATTACTTTACCCTGGTTTTTTGCAATCCTACAACTTTAAGGGTGTTTCAGTTAATAAACTTTTTGAATTTATTACTTACGAAACAAGAGGGGGAGATGAAAATATTTACGGAATTTATCCAAATGAATATGCAAATTTTCCTGATTATTTATATGGCTTTTATAATTCAGATGTATTCCCTGAAAATTTAAATTTAGATGAATATCCCATATTATTTGATCATATTCAAGAGTCTTCTCATAACGAGTTGATCGCTTTGTTTTTAGTTCGGTCATTATACCTATACAATAAGCAAGGTGTGTTTCTCGACTTAACCCAACATCCTAATCTTTATGATTGGGGGAGCGTCACAATTAGTTTCGTAGATGAATTATTTATAGAGATTGAAGATTACGATGAAAATAATGGATCTAATATTCAATTGTATCGTTTCAATAATGGAATGATAGAACGGCTAATAGTGAGCTCGTTTGAATTATTAAATTTAATAGAAAGCAAAGCTGTTAACTGGGGTTTTAATAATTTAGCAGAACACTTGAGAGACAATAGAAATGTTGCATTGTTGGCCTTTAGTAAAGAATTATCAGCTAATACATCCCGTTCTGATTTATCCTGGGTTTCAGAAAGATTGCGTGATGATGAAGATGTGGCAAATGCAGCTGTTTCTGTATTGATTTCAAATTACGAATACTTATCTGATAGACTTAAATTAAATGAATCGTTTGCATTAGAATTTATTCATAAATACCCATATAGTTTTAATAAGATACATGATTCTTTTAAGTTAAACCGCGAGTTTATTATAAAGGCAATTACTAATAATTCGAAAGTAATCGACTACATCGCTCCAATGTTTCAGGAGGACCGAGAAATTGTTTCATTAGCAGCACAAGCATACCCTGGAGCTTATGCTTATCATCTTTCGTTGGCGCCCCCTGACTTTTTAAATAATAGATCGAATGTCCTTGAAATTGTTTCAAAATATCCGATGGCTATTCAGCAATTAAGTGAGGATTTGAAAAATGACAAACAAATTGTAAGGATAGCAATCCGGAAAAATGCCGCTGCTGCAGAACATAGTCCAGCTTTGCAAACTGACCGAGAGTTTGCCTTTGAAATGATTGCTATAAATGGAAGTGTGATTCTTTATTTAGAGCAGTTTAGAAATGACGAAGGATTTGCCTTGGATTGTGTAAAGCGCAATGGTCTGAATCTTCAGTTTTTCCAAGATTCAATTCGAAACAACAAGCACATTGTTCTAGAATCCTTCAAACAAAACGGGGAATCGATATTTTTTGCATCTGATGCACTAAAGAGAGATAAAGAAATTGGAGATTTAATAGTGCAACAAAAATTGATTAAACCTGAAGACGAAGATTTACCTTTTTAATGGAAATTTGCCTTATCCGCTGAAAGTAGAGTTGTTTTGAGAATTAATGGCATGTATACAATAAAATCAAAAAGGGTAGAATATTCCACCATAAACATTTCTATACTTTGGGAATCTGATTGTTCTATTGAAAAAGATTATAAACATCTTTTTTGCAATGTGATTTTTTAAAAAAGCAATTTGTTTCATTGCAAGTGAATTAAAAAATCATGAGCTCAAAACTGCTTGCTTATTTTAATAAGGACAAAAATCTCAGGCTAGCTTAAATAAGGATTTTAAGCTCAATTATTTCATTTTATTCCTTAGACCATCCCTCCTTAACAAATTTGGTTATGATGCCAATGCCACCCGAATTATCTTCTGTTGCATCAATTTTTATTTCAAGAATCAAATCGTGATTTTTTCCATCTTTTAGAATTTCATATATTTTTTTTCCTTCTAAAGATGATTTGGAAATATAGCAAGAAATTCTACCATCGTTTGGATCATAAGTCGATATACTCCAATGGGTGTTTTGAGCATCTCTATAATTGTAATTGTAATACGTATCAATATTAGCTTTAACACGAAATTCACTTGGAACACTACTCAAATTTGCCATATACGTTTTCATCGAAATTGGATTGTATCCACTCGATGCTTCCCAGTCAATTTTAAAACCATCGTTAGTTTTTTTGCAATAAAAATTGGTGGAACCATCAAGTAAAACTTTGAAGGACTCATTGGTTTGATACCCTCCACCTTGTATTGAAATTAGATCTTTTTTAATTATGCTTGATTTATAATTATCACTGTAATATTCTTTCATATAAGGTTTTACACTTTCTGGTTTTAGAACGTAGGCTAAACGGTCCTCCCATTTTTTACATGCATAATAAGATTGAATTAGAAAAATGATAGAGTCTTCTTCATTTTTGGGTGTAATAACAAAATCAGCTTCTTTATTTACTTTGAATACAATAAGTAAACTATCGTTCTGCTTGATAAGTTTTTCAATTAGTAGGTTTTGGTCTTTCACCTGCTTTTCTAAATCAGTATTGCTTTTTGATACCAAGCCCAATGTTGTTACTGTATTTATAAGATTAGTCTTGATGTTTATGATTTCGTTGTCAAGATTTTTTGCTTTTTCTTCAAGCAGAAGTATTTTTTGTTCTGTTTCCTT
>JBIPLZ010000304.1:0-3356 GCA_044369395.1 Flavobacteriales bacterium
AACTCCTTTCGAACAAACCTTGCAACGATGAGCAGTTTTTCAATTCGACATTATTTTTCGCTTGTTAAGTTCAGTCACACCGTTTTTGCATTGCCATTTGCAATCATTGGATTTTTTATTGGTGTAAACCACATCCATGCAAATCCCGATTGGACTTTATTTTTAAAGGTTGTATTGTGTATGATTTTCGCCCGAAGTGCGGCCATGGGATTTAATCGTTTAATTGATCGGAAATTCGATGAGCAAAACGAACGTACTGCCAACCGTGAAATTCCTGCAGGCATTATCTCTTCGAAAGCAGCTTTGATTTTTGTAATCGGCATGTCTGTTTTATTTGTTGCAACAACCTGGTTTATCAATCCGCTATGTTTCTTCTTATCGCCCATTGCACTGAGCGTAATCTTAGGCTATAGTTTAACAAAACGTTTCACATGGTTGTGCCACCTCATTCTTGGACTTGGACTTTCCCTCGCTCCTATCGGTGCATTTTTAGCAGTTACTGGCGTATTTGAATTCTTGCCTTTGCTGTTTTCGTTCGCCGTATTATTTTGGACTGCTGGCTTTGATATTATTTATGCTTTGCAAGATGAAGCATTCGATCGCTCTCAAAATTTGTTTAGCATTCCGGTTTGGCTAGGAACAAAAAAATCCCTGGCATTATCCACTGTTTTACATGTATTTACTGCTGCATTTATTTTATCCGCAGGCATTCTCGGAGCATTCGGACTCTTTTTTTGGGTGGGAGCGGCAATCTTTCTTTCGCTTTTGGTGTATCAACACAGCATCGTAAAACACGACGATTTAAGTCGCGTAAACCTCGCTTTTGGAACAACCAATGGCATCGCGAGTGTTGCCTTTGCGATTTGCTTTTTGGTGGATTATTTTATGCAATAACATAAAATAAAAATACAAATCAAGTCCGTTCGAATAAACGCTCATTTAATTCAAAGCGTTTTTAAATTTTATCTAGAAATTCAGTAATAGAAACAATCTCTGTGTCCTCAAATTTTCCAATAGAGATTAAATCTTTATCTCCTGTAATTAGATATGTTGCATTTCCATCTTTGGCCAAAGCAAGGAGAAAATTATCTTTAGTATCTCTACAAATACTAATTTCACTAACAATCTTTACAAATTCACAATTCTTTTCTATGTGATTAAGAAGGCTTAATAAATCTTCTGTGGAAAAGAATTTACGGAATTTTGGACGAACTGCAACATCAATAAACTCCTCAAGCAATTCATCACTAAACAGTAAAATCGTTGATTTATCGATAATAATCTGGTCCAATTTTGGGAAGTTACTACTCAATAAGAAACTTATCCAAAGATTTGTATCGATTATTATCCTATTTTTTCTTGCTGGCATATCTTTTTGATCTCACACTTTCAACTTCTTTCGTGATTTCATCGAGATTTGTTGGATTTGCTTTAGCCTTCTTTCTCAACTTATCAATAACATTTTGCAAACTTTCTTCTGTTGGCTTAAATGTTATCAAATCCAAATCAGCTAAATCCTGCAATAGTTTAATCGCTTTGGGATTCAATATATCAATCTGGTAAGTCTTCATATTACAAATATAAAGTTTTTCGCTTTCTTAAATAATGCCAGATTGAATATCAATTTCTAATTAAAATTTCACCTTAAAATTTTGATAATTGCTGCTTGATACCTTGCCGCATTCCTCTTACTTTAGCGCAAGAATTCCAATCGAATGAAAATTTCCTACAACTGGCTCCAACGTTATATTTCTCCTATTCCATCCATCGAAGAAACTTCCCAAAGACTTACCGCTTCGGGTCTTGAAGTGGAAGGCATCGAGTTTTTCGAAAGTCATAAAGGCGGTCTCAAAGGACTTGTTGTTGGCGAAGTAATCACCTGCATTCAACATCCCAATGCCGATCGATTGCGATTAACAACAGTGAATATTGGAACCGATGAACTCCTTTCTATTGTTTGCGGGGCGCCCAATGTGGCTGCCGGACAAAAAGTGATTGTTGCCACCATTGGAACAACCTTGTATCCTTCTAGTGGTGAATCTTTCATCATCAAGGAAAGTAAAATTCGTGGTGAACTTTCGCAAGGAATGTTGTGTGCAGAAGATGAAATTGGATTGGGCGAAAGTCATGCTGGAATCCTAGTATTAGTAGATGAAACAAAGGTTGGAACACCGGTTTCCGAATTGTTTAATGTAGTTAGTGATCAGGTTTTAGAAATCGGTTTAACACCCAATCGTTCCGATGCAATGTCACATTATGGTGTTGCGCGAGATCTTGCAGCTACATTATATACTGTAGATTCACATTCATTAAACTTTCCAGAAAGTGCCATTCATCTGAATGTTGGGAAAAGTCCAATGGAAGTTCATGTTGAAAATACCCAAGCCGTTACACGATATTCGGGTGTGTGCATCAAAGGCATTGAAGTTAAACCAAGTCCCGAATGGCTTCAGAATTCTTTGAAAGCAATTGGACTTAAGTCGATAAACAACATTGTAGACGCTACCAATTTCGTGATGCACGAATTAGGGCAACCTCTGCATGCTTTTGATCAAGAGAAAATTGCGGGCAATAAAATCATCTTAAAAACCTGCGAAGAAGGAACTGCATTCCAAACCCTTGATGGACAAGAGCGTAAATTGGGCGCAAATGATTTGATGATTTGTGATGCCGAAAAGCCACTTTGCATTGCCGGAGTTTTTGGCGGATTGCATTCAGGAGTAACCGATAAAACGACATCGATTTTTCTTGAATCTGCTACGTTCAATGCTGTTTGGGTTCGAAAAACTTCGCGAGCTTTGGGAATAAAAACTGATTCTTCGTTCCGCTTCGAACGTGGCGCCGATCCTGAAATGCCGGTTGTGGCTTTGGAACGTGTTGCAAGTCTAATCATTGAAATTGCAGGTGGTGAAATTGATGGCGGTTTGATTGATATCTATCCCCAACCGATAGAGTGGGCTGCAGTTGAATTGAAATGGGAAAGTCTAGACCGCTTGGTAGGTGAAGTAATTCCGAGGGAAGATGTTATTTCCATTCTTGAAAAGCTAGGAATCCGCATTGAAACGGAGAATAGCAAAGGACTGAAATTGAGCATTCCACCTTTCAAAGTGGATGTAAAAACGCCAGCAGATGTTACGGAAGAAATATTGCGGATTTATGGATATAACACCATCACTATTCCTAATCAGGTTAGAGCTTCCGTTTCCATTGCAGAAAAACCAGATGCTTGGAAAGTGAAAAATCACCTAAGCGATCATTTGTGCAGCATCGGATTTACTGAGATTCTTAACAACTCATTGATAGCGAGTAATACAAGTAAATTCGTTTCTGATTCTTTAGGCAAAGCTGTTGAGATT
>JBIPLZ010000305.1:0-3354 GCA_044369395.1 Flavobacteriales bacterium
GGTTTGCATTGATGAATATTATTAATATAAAAACAGAAAAGGTCGGATTATCCGACCTTTTCTGTTTTAGTTTTTTCATTACAATGATTCCATCAGTACCGAGTACAAATCAATCATACTACGAATATCTTCCTTGTTAACAAGCTCATTGGGTGTATGAACATGTTGCTCTGCAGCACCTATGAAACACCAATCGATGGGTAACATACTTTTTTGTAGATCGGTTCCATCGCTGCCGCCACTTCCTTCCACTTCCAATTGATAGGGGATTTTAGATTCTTGAGCAATGGTTCTGATTCTATTTACAAATGAACGTCGCGGTATACCAGAATCCCGAATCGAAATAACCACACCATTGCCCGGTGTAACACCCTCTGTAATCCAAGTAATGTCAGAAATTAATGCTTGATGAACGCCATAATCACGGTACATCTTATCGGCCAAATAACCCACTGAACCGCCACCATGCTCCTCCCAACAGGAAAAAACAACGATTCCATCTTGGAGCGTTTCGGCTACTTTCAATGCTGCATAAACGCCCAAACGATTGTCCATATAACAACACTGCACTTCCTTATCTGTTTCTCTGAAATTGGGTTTGAAGCTCAAAGGAGTACCTGTTTCAATAGTACGATGAAATTGATACGACAAAGTACCATCATATGCGTCAACATATAAAGAGCATTCAATTTCTCCTTCACTATCGCTACCCACTAATTCGTATCCTGTTTGGGTTCTTGGTCCTCCAATCTTTACCAGTTGATTTTCGTATCGAACAGTGAACCCAATCGAATCCATGTGCGCGAAAATGGCAGTTCTTGGTTTTCCAAAAACGAGCATGATGCAATCTTGAAAACCTTTCCCAGATAAAATTTCAGGTTGTTGTTTCCAGGAATGTTGATTGGTTTGAATATAATCAAGTACGAAATTTTTCATCGGTTCCTCATCGCCAGAGGTTGCCCGAATAGCACATAAATCTTGTAGTAGTTTCATGTACCAAAGATGTAAAAAAGCCGGATGTAATCTTTAAAAAGATACATCCGGCTTTAAATTAAAATTTTTATTTAGTTTTCAGATTGTGTCGAAGCCGTTGCACCAGTAATCTCGATTTGTTTTACTAAGGTGCTGCTACAATCAAAATTAGAAGCTTCAACAGTTATTATATAAATTCCTGGTTTAGCGTAAGAATGTGTTACAGTTTCAGCCCCAATTTCTGGTTTGGAATCATCCCCAAAGTTCCAAAAATATTCAGTAGCAAAATCACTTAATGCTTTGATATTAATGTCTTTATCAATAGTGTATTGATTGGTTTTTGCAAGGGAAATTTCAACTTCAACACCTTTGGGTGATCGAACCACAAACTCATCAATGGTTGAAGTACCATCAGGCAATGTAAAATTGATTAAATAATTACCAGCTTTTAAACTTCCAATACGTCGATCATTTCCAACTTTTCCTTCACTAATTAAATCGCCTTCTTTACGAAGGATTCTGTATTTCCAATCGGCACCTGATGGATTAACCATTGCCAAAACCCCAAGTTGTTGATCGCAAAGAGGCTGCTCAATTTTAATCTGAATGGCTCTATTACTTCCTTCTTCAGAATATTGTAGCGATTCCATTGTTCGAAATGTTCCAAATGAACTTGTGCCCGATTGTTGAATAGAAACAACGCTTTGGTTCAGTGCTTGATATTTGATGGATGATTGTGCATTCGCTTTCCCAATGAAGAATGACGAAAGTATACCTAGTGTGAAAATGTATTTGTTTGCCATGGTGAATTTGGTTTATTAAGATATGTCCAAATCTATTCACCTTATTTTACGAGTATATACACAAACAATTCAACAACATACCTGCGTAAGAATTTATTGATATTCTTAGCAAAAGAGAATCTGATAAGCTGTTAAGATTTATTCTATCCATGTGAAATCAACTATTTTAGTTTTTATAGTATTTCAAGTAATTATTAAATCGATGTAATACGTATTACGTTTCCATCAAAATATCAATCATAAAGGCAGATTTACCTTTCTCATTAATGACTCATTTATTTATGTCTGCATATTTTTTTCTAAATCAATCTCATCGAACTAAAGACCAGTTCACAGGTCTATAAAATTTTTTACTTCAAAATGGGCTGTTAAAATCAATCCTTGAAATATTCAAGTAGAGCTCATCTTTTTGTCATTCAATAAATTGGAATTCCAATTGGAAATTTAGATTAATCTAAAAATTTATTTAGATGCATATAAATGGTATATTTGCACTCAAATACTAACAAAGATGAAGTGTTTATCTAGCGTGTTACTATATTGTTTGATATTCCTTTTTTATGCGTGTTCTTCTCCATCGGAACAAACCAATAATCGTAAAAAGAAGCTCGTAGCAACAACGGGCATGGTGGCCGATTTGGCCCGAAATGTTTTAGGCGATTTAGTCGATATTCAGGTTTTAATGGGCCCTGGCGTCGATCCTCATTTGTATAAAGCATCACAAGGCGATATGAATTTACTTTCGGAAGCCGATATCATTTTATACAGCGGTCAGCATTTAGAGGGTAAAATGGTTGAGGTACTCCATAAAATTGCTCAGACCAAACCCGTATTATCGGTGGGCGATTATGTTTGGGAAAACCAATTGCAACGTGCTGGAGATGGGACACAAACTATCGACCCTCACCTTTGGATGGATCCTGGAGTTTGGTTACATGGAGTTCGAGGAGTTTCCGATACATTGCAACATTTGTTTCTAAACGATTCAGCTCGTATTGGAAAAAATTACCGTGCTTACCGCGATACACTCGAAAAGGTGAAAGATGAAGTATACTCAACCATTCAATCCATCCCAGAAAATCAACGTATATTAATTACATCGCACGATGCCTTTCGTTATTTTGGATTAGCAAATAAAATGGAAGTTCGTGGTTTACAAGGTATTTCAACCGTTTCGGAATATGGACTTCAGGATGTAAGCAACATGGTTAACTTACTCGTTAGTAGAAAAATAAAAGCCGTTTTTGTAGAAAGTTCAGTTTCACAAAAATCCTTACAAGCGGTAATCGAAGGTTGTGCTTCAAAAGGTCATCGGGTTATTATAGGAGGAACATTGTTCTCCGATTCAATGGGTAAAGCCGGAACTCCTGAAGGCACATACAAAGGAATGCTGCGCTACAACGCAAATACAATTGCTAAAGCTTTACGCTAATATGCAGGAAATACAGAATCCATCACTCGAAGCACATAACCTCACGGTCATTTATCACCGTAAACCGGTATTGTGGTCAATTGATTTTACGCTTCCTCAAGGACAAATCATTGGTATTATGGGTCCCAATGGTGCTGGTAAATCAAC
>JBIPLZ010000307.1:0-3341 GCA_044369395.1 Flavobacteriales bacterium
CGGAATGCCGGCTGCAAGTAGCTCCATTCGACTCAATCCGGCTTCGTCGGTGCTGTCGCCAACCACCAATAAAATGCGATGAACCGATTCTCCTGTACAAACAACCTTGGGTGCAAATCCTGCTTTTAACAAACGTGCCGATTCCATTGCTCGGTCTTTCGGGTTACCACTCAGAACAAATAAGGCATCGCATTGACTTAACTCATCCTCCTGGATAAGGTAATTTCCAAACATTCGCATTAACGGTCGGCGAACAACATAAATCAATAATACAGCAATCATAAGACTCCCTATAACAATTAAGATTTTCCGCAGAACCTTTCTATTCTTCATAAAGCGAACATAGTATTTTTCATTCGAATGCACATTCATCTTTTTTTAATTTTGAACACAACACAATACATAACAAATACCGCGTTTTATTGTACTTTCGCCATATAGCAATACGCTTATGATTCGACATCTTCTTGCATTCATTATTTTCACATTCGCAATCAATCAAGTTGATGCACAAGCACCGGCAAGAAAAGTCGTTCAGTTTTCGGGAGTGGTGGTTAGTGGCGATAGTTTGCAACCGGTTCCCTACTCCAACATCATAACAAAAGGAACATTCAGAGGAACTGTCAGTGACTACTTTGGTTTTTTCTCATTTGTAGCGCAAGAGAATGACACCGTCGAATTTAGCAGCATTGGTTTCAAAAAAGCGACATACATTATCCCTAGTAATTTACCTGAATCTAGGTATTCAATTATTCAAATGTTAAACAAAGATACTTTTGAATTAGCCACTACTGTAATTTATGCATGGCCAACAAGAGAACAGATTTATGAGTACTTTTTAACTGCGCCAGTTCCAGACGATGATGTTGAGCGAGCAAGAAAAAATTTAGCTCAAGAGAAAATTAATGATATGGCCATTAATATGCCAATGGATGCTTCCATGAATTTCAGAAACAGTATGTCAAATTTCAACACCCGTTTGTATACTGCAGGACAAATTCCGATGAACAACTTATTGAACCCAATTGCTTGGGCTAAATTTGTTGAAGCATGGAAAAAAGGCGATTTTAAAAGAAAATAATTGAGTTTCTGCGTGAGTTATCAACCAAATATAAAAGCAGGGAATTGGGATTTCCGCCATTTATTAACGCTCATTTTTGTATCTATAACTTCATTTTCTATTGCTCAAACAGCAACAGTTTCGGGGCGTGTAACTGGTGAACAAGGAAATTTATTGGCTGGTGTTGCCATATTTAGAATTGGTGATTTAAGTAATGCCGTTACCTCCGACTCTGAAGGACGATTTAAAATAACCGTTCCTGCCGATCAGCAATTAAATCTGGTGTTTTATTATACAGGTTTCGAATCTGATACCCTTGCATTTCGTTTAAAACCGAATGAAAATAAAATACTTGATCATTATTTGAGTAAGAAAATACAAGACATTTCCGAATTCGAAGTTATTTCGAAAGGTGATCGAGAGACTGGCTTACAACGATTAGACCCCTTAATTGTAAGTACATTAACTGGCCCAGGCGATGCCATCGCAATGACTTTGAAGACCTTACCAGGTGTTTATTCAAACAATGAATTAAGTTCACAGTACTCGGTTCGTGGTGGTAATTACGATGAAAATCTTGTCTATGTGAACGATGTTGAAATCTATCGTCCTTTTTTGGTTCGGGCAGGACAACAAGAAGGATTAAGCTTTGCAAATCCCTCCATGGTGGAGAATCTCCGATTTTCGGCAGGTGGTTTCGAAGCCAAATATGGCGATAAGATGTCTTCCGTTTTGGATATTACCTACAAACGTCCCAAAGCATTTGGAGGTTCGGCATCGGCAAGTATTTTAGGTGGAAATCTTCAACTCGAAGGTGCTACTAAAAACTACCGTCTTTCGGGAATGATTGGAGCTCGTTACAGAACAACGCAGTATTTATTGAATAGCTTGGATGTTCAAGGTCAGTACAGACCAGCTTTTACCGATGTTCAAGGTTATGTACTTTTTAATATTAGCGATGAATGGGACATCGATTTTTTAGGGAATTACGCTGTGAACAATTACCGAGTTTTTCCTCAAACCCAAACCACCGAATTCGGAACCATTAACCAGGCATTACAATTTAAAGTGTATTTTGATGGGAAAGAACAAAGTCGATTTGCTACTTCCATGGGAGCTGTAACCTCAACCTGGCGACCAACACGTAAATTGAAACTCAAAATCATCAGTTCATTATTTAACTCATCTGAAACAGAAAAATCGGATGTCTCGGGCGAATATTACATCAATGAATTGGAGCGTGATTTAGGCAGCGCCGACTTTGGTGATGTTGCATTTAATCGCGGAATCGGTGCTTATCAAACGTTTATCCGCAACGAATTAAACTATGTCGTTGCCAATATCGAACACAAAGGGTACCTAGAAGTAGATCAGCATTATTTTCAATGGGGAGCACGAGCTCAAAGTGAAGTCATAAACGATGCGTTGAAAGAATGGCGCATGATCGATTCGGCGGGCTATTCGATGCCGATAAGTCAAAACATCGATTCCTTACAAGGCCCCGAAACACTTGAGATTGACTCCTATCTCAAAACTTCTGGAACACTCAATTCCATGCGTTATCAAGGATACTTCCAAGATAATTACCATTGGCGTTCAGATTCAATCGACTTTGCTATTACTGGGGGTATTCGTGCAAATCATTGGACAATCAACGGACAAACACTGGTAAGTCCGCGTGTGGTTTTTTCGTTTAGTCCATTGAGTTGGAAACGCGACATCACCTTCCGCATGGCAGCCGGACACTATGCTCAACCGCCTTTTTATAGAGAATTACGCGGATTTGACGGAACAATCAACACAAACTTGAAAGCGCAGGAAAGTTGGCATTTTATTACCGGAGCCGATTTTACCTTTAAAGCATGGGGTCGTCCTTTTGGTTTTTATGCTGAAGGATATTACAAAATCTTAAAGAACTTGGTTCCTTATGAAATCGATAATGTTCGCGTTCGTTACTATGCAGATAATTTAAGCGATGGATACGCAGCAGGAATCGACATGAAAGTCAATGGCGAGTTTGTGAAAGGAGTTCAAAGTTGGGCGAGTATGAGTATCATGAAAACCCAAGAAGATCTTCGTGATGATTACTACTATATTCGCTATAACAGCGATGGAGAAAAGATAGTACCGGGAATTACAGCCAACAAAACAGTTGTCGATTCGCAACGTGTGGAGCCAGGTTATATTCCAAGACCAACCGATCAACGTTTTAATTTTAGTCTCTTTTTCCAAGATTACCTTCCTAAAAACGAAAGCATCGCGATGCAAATCACCTTGGTTT
>JBIPLZ010000306.1:0-3341 GCA_044369395.1 Flavobacteriales bacterium
TTCGCAGCCATTTTTACGATTGGGTGCTGTATAGTTGAGCAAGAATACCGGAATGTAATTCATCTCTCCAACTCTGTATGTGCGAGATAAACCAAAACCTATCATTTTTCTATCGCCTTTCTTTTGGCCCCAAATAGCAGCAACGGAAGACCGAAGATATTTTAGGTTGATGGAATTGAATCCGTAATCTCCACTTAAATCTGCAGATGCTTGCACAAGCAAGAAACTTTTCTCATTAAACGGTTTGAAAATGGTGGTATTCAGTCCTGTTGTACGAAGTCCGTTATCTTTTAAAGTGGTGATAAGGTCGTTGGAAGGAGAAGTTATAAGCTGATTGAATTTATAACGTTGTTCAGCATAATTGGCGCCCAATTGCACAATAATGGCGTTATTAGAAATTACAGGAATGTTCACTGCTAGTCGCAAACCATGCGAGTATTGAACGGACCCAAAACCCGGCGTATTTTGGGCAGTATATTCAGATGAATTAGGGTTGAAAAGTGTATCGGTGGTTAAATCGTAACCTCCTTGAAAATCGTAACCTATTGAAATGAGCTTAGATGGACTAAGGTCGAAAACCTTAGAAGTGCAATACTTCTTTATAGATTGGTCTACGAAATTGTAGCTGTCATATTGACTATAATCTTCATCCGCAGAAGGATTGGCGGTAGTATCTGTTTGCGCAATGCCAAGGATAGGGAAAGATAAAAGGAGAACGAGAAGTTTTTTAAGCATACAGAACTATTGCTTTTTGATTTCTAATCGTTTCCAAACATCTGTTCTTCCAAAGGCTGAAATACCAATATAGCCTCTTATGTCGAGGGTGTTTTTATCTTTCATTTTAATCGTGCAACTATAGGTGCTACCATTTTCTGGGTCGTAAATGGTGCCTTCGGTCCACTCGCCGGCGCTTTTAAAAGTGAAATCTTTGAGCAATCTGAAACCTTTAAGAGGAACATTTCTTAAGGCTACATCAGGATTGTTTCTGTCGACTTTTGGTTTATTGGTAACAGAGTCAATGGGCGCCCTGAGCCATACAATACGACCGAAATACTTCGTTCCAAGCTTTTCGATTTTCACGCGTACTTTTCCATTGCTAGGCTCCCACACACCTACTAAATCGTCGGCTTGCTGGGCAAAAGTGACATTTGAAGCAAAAAGTAATGTTAGGAGAATCAATAATTTAATAGGATTTTTCATAGTTTCTTTTTTTTAGAATTCAAGTTCAAATTCGAGATCTGCCGTTAATATTAATGCTGATTCAGAATCGTTTTTTAAATCTACATCGAGCACAATGTACATCATTGTTTGATTAAAAAAAGCTGCAATTTCGGCTTCAGAAGAGCCCGTTAAAACAACCTCTTTTTTACCGGCTTCGAGTGGATTAGCAACTGCCAATTGGGCCATATTTACATTATCACCTGCAAGGCTCATAACAATAGAGTTAGCAATGTCTGTAGATGCTGAATCTTGGAAGTAGATAGTTGCCTTTGTTAGTTTTGCTGATTTTACTTCGCCATCATCTAAGCCTAATTCTTTTTTGATAGACGATAAATCTAATGTATGTTCAGCTTGAGTAGAATTCGGCCCACCAAAAAGTGGAGCCTCTATGGTAAAATTTGCTTTTTCTACTTTATAAATACCTTTTTTGCCAGAGCCGCTGCATGAATACATACTTAAGCTAGCAACAACTAAAATAAAAGAAATTAGACGGGATGTTTTCATTGACGCAAGTTAAATTACAATGACGTAGAAAGCAAAGATTATGGAAAATTGCCACAATGCAGTTGTGTAAAACTTATTATATATGAACAAACCAATAATAAGTATGACCTTTTCCCTCGGGAAAATCTTTGCAATTGCTTTGTAAACTGGTTATTTCAGCAATAAAATTTTGGTTTAAAGTATATGCTGAATTCTTCCCTCAAAAAATTAGTGTGCAAAATCCTCGTTATATTCGCCAAATAAAAATAATTATTGAATGAGAACTAGCATTGTTTTGGCATTAGTGGAGGCTTTAATAATCTCGCTTCTTTGCGCATGTTCTGAAGAAGAAATTACAATGCCTCGTCCTCGAGGATATTACCGAATTGATTTGCCTGAGAAAGCGTATCAAAAATTCGAATCAGAATGTCCTTATACGTTTGAGTTTCCTAAATACGCTGCCGTGCAGATTGATACAACTCGAAGAATGGAAAAATGCTGGGCTAATTTATCATTCCCCATACAGCATGCTACGGTGTATTTAAGCTATAAAGACGTTCAAAGTAATCTCAACCAACTATTCGAAGACTCGCGCAATTTGGCATACAAGCACGCTGCAAAAGCAAGTCAAATTGAAGAATATACAGTCAATATTCCTGAAAAAAAGGTCTATGGAATTATCTATGAGATAGGAGGAAATGCAGCCTCTTCCATTCAATTTCATATCAGCGACAGCGCTTCTCACTTCTTGAGAGGATCCTTGTATTTTTATGCAGCTCCGAATGCCGATTCGCTCGAACCTGTTACATCCTTTATTCGAAGCGATATTGAACATCTTATTCAAACGTTTCAATGGAAGTAATTCCTTTGGGTTTCTTTATTTTCGATTGATTACAAATAAGAGCTTTGTTTGAACGGCAAACAAGAAACAAGCAAGCATTAAATGGGTAGGCTGTAAAAACTTCGGCATATCAAACAACATAAAAGAAAAGCCCACAACGATTTCTGCTATAACAAGAATTCCTGCCAATTGTGCGTTTTTTCGAATCGATTTGTTTGCTTGATCAAATGCTCGAATAAGCACAAAAGCATTGACAGCCAATACAAGTAAAGACAAAGCCCGGTGAATGACAAACGTGGAAGGAAGCATGTCAATCCACAAATTCCGCTGTTCATGATTCAAGCTTTCGGCAATTAAATCAATGGATTCTCGAACCTGAGTTCCTAAATACACTTGAATCAGTGTAAAAATAAGCGACACAATTACCAACGGTCTTAAAAGTGCATCGTTCGATTTTTGGGAAACAATCTTGTTTTCGGAACGACGAGAAATCTCAACAATCCAGATAATTATTGCCAATAACAGCAATGCAGCAAACATGTGAATGGTGATTTTTACGGGAGCCAAATTCGAAGAAACTACCAAGGCGCCCAGCCAGCCTTGAAAACCGGTTAAAACAACCAATGAAAAACTCCATAACACGAGCGACCTTTTGGGTTTTTCTTGAAAGAAAGAAGTAACAAAACAACCTAAAACCAAAACTCCCAACAACGCTCCAAGTAGGCGATTGATGTATTCAATCCAGGTTTTTTGAACGTAAAATTCTGCGTAATCATGCTTGGGATATTTCTCCCAA
>JBIPLZ010000308.1:0-3338 GCA_044369395.1 Flavobacteriales bacterium
GTTAAAGGAGCAAATAACCGACTCTACAAGTCGTGAAGAAATTGATTTACTTACCGAAAAACAAATCATCAGCAACCGCATTGAACTTTCGAACATCAATGAAATCAACGAAAAGAGGGACGAGATTGCACAAAAGAACTTGGATAGACAAATACTTGTTCGAAATATTTTCATCGGAGGGTTTGCCTTGCTTCTGATTTTTTCCGGAGTATTTTTCGTTCAGCGGAATAAAATTAAAAAAGGGAAAAAATTGAGTGATGAACTGTTGCTGAATATTTTACCGCATTCCATCGCTGAGGAATTAAAATCAAAAGGCAATGCCGAATCCAAACTGATTGATGAGGTAACGGTTTTGTTTACTGATTTTAAAGGGTTTACCCAACTATCGGAGCAATTCTCACCTCAAGAACTGGTTGCTGAAATCAACGAGTGTTTTTCGGCATTCGATCAGATAATGATCAAGCACAATGTCGAAAAAATTAAAACAATTGGGGATGCATACATGGCCGCAGGGGGCTTACCTACATCTAATAAAACCCATGCTGAAGATGTAATTTTAGCGGCACTCGAAATCCAGCAATACATGGCCGAGTATAAAAAAGTTCGCGAAAAAGCTGGCAAATTGTTTTTTGAGATCCGCATTGGTGTTCATTCAGGTCCTGTTGTAGCTGGTATTGTTGGTATTAGGAAATTCGCCTACGACATTTGGGGCGATACGGTAAATACCGCGAGCCGGATGGAAAGTAGCGGAGAGGTGGATAAGGTTAACGTTTCAGAATCAACATACAACTTAACCCAAGATAAATTCAACTTTACTTACAGGGGAAAAGTAGCAGCCAAAGGAAAGGGTGAAATTAGCATGTATTTCGTGAAACAAAAAGATAATGTGCTGATGTAAAAACGATGTGCTGATGGAAAATAATGTGCTGATAAAATACAATGTGCTAATGTGCTGATTGAAAGGAATGAGTAAATTAAAGTCATCTTCAAATTATCAAATCTTCACAGTATCAGCACATCAAAGTATCAGCACATCAAAAAATCAGCACATCAAATATCAGCAAATCAGCAAATCAAAAAATCAGCACATCAAAGTATCAGCACATCAATAATTTCAGCCCACAAACAGACAAAATCTTTTTTTAACTTCGCGCTTCATTCTGCTCGAATGAAAACATCAAATTCTGAGTAAATACGAGCTGCACAACGTGAAACATACAAGCAAGGAAATTTTACACAATGCATTTCGCCACATGGCCACAGCCAAGGCCTTGACCGAATTGTATGAAGCAAACTTTAAAGTGGTTTCGAAGTATGTGCATGCAACATCACGCGGACACGAGGCCATTCAAATTGCTTTAGCCATGCAACTATTGCCTCAAGATTATGCATTTCCGTATTACCGCGATGATGCAATGCTTCTGGGAATTGGCATGCAGCCCTTTCAGTTGATGTTGCAGTTAATGGCCAAGCGAGACGATCCGTTTTCTGGAGGACGAACTTATTATTGTCATCCAAGTTTGCGCGATGCTGACAAACCAAAAATTCCACATCAAAGTTCTGCAACTGGCATGCAAGCCATTCCGGCTACTGGAACAGCCATGGGCTTTTGGTACAAGGAAAATGCGGGCTTAATTGACTCTTCCATCTCACAAAATGGCTTTGTTGTTTGCTCTTTGGGCGATGCATCGGTTACCGAAGGCGAAGTGGCAGAAGCGTTTCAAATGGCAGCGCTCAAGCAATTGCCTATCCTCTACCTCATTCAAGACAATGGCTGGGACATTTCAGCAAATGCAAAAGAAACACGCGCGCAAAGTGCATTCGATTATATAAAAGGATTTATAGGAATTGAGGCTATTAGCATCGATGGTGCTAATTTCAGCGAATGTTATGATGCACTTCACGATGTCATTGATACCATTCGCAGCGAACGTCGTCCGTTTTTGGTGCATGCAAAAGTGCCTTTGTTGAACCACCACACTTCGGGTGTTCGCATGGAATGGTACCGCGATGATTTGGAAGAAGCAAAATCACGTGATCCTTATCCCGTTTTGATAAAGCAGATGCTTGATGCGGGATTTACGCAACAGGCAATCGACTCGATTGAAGAATCTGCAAGAGAATTAGTAAAAGCAGATTACGAACGTGCATTACTTGCCGAAGATCCTCGTCCAGAAGATTTATATACTCACGACTTCGCGCCTACTCCCATTATAGAAGAAACAGGCGAACGAAACCCGCAACGGAGCGACAAAGTATTGATGGTAGATTGTGCACTTTATGCCGTTGAAGAACTCATGCGCAAACATCCAGAATGCTTGCTATACGGTCAAGACGTAGGTGCTCGACTTGGTGGTGTATTTCGTGAAGCAGCCACCTTGGCGCAGAAGTTTGGCGATACACGCGTATTCAACACACCCATTCAAGAAGCATTTATAGTTGGAAGTACCGTGGGCATGTCGGCTGTTGGCTTAAAACCCATTGTGGAAGTGCAGTTTGCCGATTACATCTGGCCAGGTTTGAATCAGCTGTTTACGGAAGTTGCACGCTCGTGTTATTTGACCAATGGCAAATGGCCTGTGAGCATGATCTTGCGCGTTCCTATTGGTGCTTATGGAAGTGGCGGCCCGTATCATTCTTCTTCGGTTGAAAGTGTTTTAACGAATATCCGCGGGATAAAAATTGTGTATCCAAGTAATGGTGCCGATTTAAAAGGCTTGATGAAAGCGGCTTACTACGATCCCAATCCGGTGGTTATCCTCGAGCACAAAGGCTTGTATTGGTCAAAAGTAAAAGGAACCGATGAAGCCCGCACGTTTGAGCCCTCTGAAGATTATATTCTTCCCCTCGGCAAAGCAGCCATCGTTCAAGAAATTACAGAACAAAAAACGCACGAAACGCTAAGCGTTATTACCTATGGAATGGGCGTTCATTGGGCGTTGAATGCTTCCAAAGAAATGAAAGATAAGGTGGAGATTATCGATTTACGCACCTTGTATCCTCTCGATGAATCTGCCATTTTTGAATCGGTTCGCAAAACAAAAAAATGTTTAGTTGTAACAGAAGAACCCGTTAACAATTCTTTTGCTCGAAGTCTAGCCGGTTTAATTCAAGATTCTTGCTTCGAATCCCTCGACGGTCCAGTGCGTGTTATTGGCTCCGAAAATCTTCCTGCTATTCCTCTAAACAGCGTCTTAGAATTCACCATGATTCCTAACATCGACAAGGTAAAAGCAGCGATGGAGAGTTTGTTGAAATATTGATTGAGGGGAAAGTAAAAAGGGTAAAGTAGAAAGTTCTGATTCGAGATTAATCAGTTTTTGCTTAGACATCAAAAA
>JBIPLZ010000309.1:0-3333 GCA_044369395.1 Flavobacteriales bacterium
AATTTCTTGAAAATTGGAAGACAACTTTAATCGCCACTGCTTCAACTGAAGTGTATCAGAGGAAAATCCCAAAAGGGGTATGAATAAAAATACTAGTGCGAAATAGCGCATTGGTGCAAAACGGATTTCATTTCGGAGATTTTCTCAGCGTTTGCCAATTGAATAGCATATTCATCTAAATCACCATCTTTCCCCATTTGGATGGATGGATTACGAAAGTTCATTTTTGATGGTTTGAAAGATGATGCAGAAGCATGAAAATGCCGAATTCCAGCACTCCACAATTCCGGAATTTGGACTGCGTTTACACCACTTCCAGCCATAATTTGAATACGGTTTTCTGCTTGAAGGACCAATTGCTTCAGCACCTCTATTCCTTCCAACGCAGTATTTGCCGCCCCTGAACTCAATACGCGCGTTACGCCTAAATCGATCAATTCCTGCAACGTTTCAGAAGGATTGTAACTCATATCGATGGCACGATGTACACAGAATTCCATATCGCCAGCAGCAGCTTTCAATTGCCTCATCCGTTCCAAATCGAGACGACCATTGGGCAATAAAACACCTGTTACAACACCCGGAACACCTTGCTGTTTCATGTGCTCGAGGTCAATCATCATTTCTTTAAACTCTAAATCTGAGTATAAAAAATCACCACCCCGCGGACGAAGAATGGGAAATACTTGAATGTTTTTGCATTGCAGAGCCAATTGAATGGTTCCAATTGAGGGCGTTGTTCCACCTTCCAATCTTCCGGCGCACAATTCAACCCGATCGGCACCAGCGGCTTCGGCAAGCAATACAGATTCAAGTGAATACGCACAGATTTCGAGTGAAAACATCGCCTTTAAAATTTGCATCCAAAGTACATCCTTTTAATTAGGAATCGAAATTCAGGTGGTTTGGTGTATTTTTGTTTGATGGATAAGCCCATATTAGATAAACGCATCTTTTGGGATGTGGAATTCGAAAAGCTCGATTATACATTGTATGCAGACTTTATCATTGAACGTGTATTTGAACGCGGCGATGTAGATGATATTCGTCAGGTTCGCAGATTCTATGGAGATGAAAAGGTGAAGTTTGCCCTTACAAATGCGAAGTGGCTTTCTGTTGTTACGCTATCTTTAGCAAAAGCTGTTTTAGGAAATAACAATGAAGATTATAGATGTTACATTTTGAAACAGTCGAACCCGACACACTTCGATTACTAAATCGATTAATGACATCTGAAACATTGAAGGAGTTCTGTTTAGTTGGAGGGACAGGACTTTCTTTACGTTATGGACATAGAAAATCAATTGACCTTGACTTATTTTCGACCGTTCAGTTTGAAAGCACTGAAATTCTTGACAATCTGAGGAAAGAAGGCATTTTGTTTAGGGAAACTTTTTCATCCAATAAATTGGGGATATTTGGTTTTATTGATGAGATAAAGGTAGATTTGGTTAGGCATCATTATCATCAACTCATTGATGAAATAAAGATTGAAGATGGTATTCGGATTTTTGGCGATAAGGATATTATAGCCATGAAAATTTCTGCCATATTAAGAAGAGCAGTAAAGAAAGATTTTTGGGATGTCTCTGAACTTTTAGATCATTATACAATGGAAGAGTTCATCACTTTTTATGAAACAAAATACCCTGCTGAACAATTATTGATATCTATTCCCAGGGCATTGACTTATTTTGATGACGCCGAAAACTCCCCAAACCCCGAATGCCTTCGTGGATTAACCTGGGAGGATGTTAAAAACAAAATCCGCTCAGCTGTGCGCGATTACCTGAGCTAAGAATATTATTTATTTTCGTGCTAAATTTTGAAAATCATTTTCGATGAAAAATTCAATTCTATATACACTTGCTTGTCTTTTGCTTTTGGCGATTTCTTCATGTAAAGAAGAAGAACAAGAAGATCCAATTCTACCAACTGAGTTTTCATTCACTTCCAATGATTCTTTGATTTTTGAAACTTCCGGAACATTGCCATATGCAGTTAGTGTGCAATGCGCATCTGCAAAAGAGTTCGGTGCAAGTTTTCAATCACTAACGGGTAGTTTTGATGTTGGAAATCAATCGCTCACAATCCCATCTAACGAAAGCCGCAATTTCAATGTGCAATTCAACCAAACTTTTGCAACTCCTGGAGTTTATACCGCCGATCTTTCCGTTTCTATTTTCAACGAAAACAATACCCCTAAATCAAAAACGGTGTATTTCGTTTATCGCCCAAATTGTGCTTATAATTTCAGAAACCACAACATTGGACAAATCACTTATGTAAGCAACAACGATTTGCTGAATAAGAATATAACCTGTGATTATAACACATCAGGACAGCTGGTTGTTTCTGGATTAACCACGTTCGACGTTGTGTTAAATTTTGATTGCGACAATAATACGGTAACGATGGAATCCTTAGTAAATAATGGGTTTCTAACCACAGGAAGCGGTCAAATTGAAGGCAACGAGATTGTACTTCAAATGTTTAGTAATGGTGTTTTGCATTCCAATTCGCGTATAATACCGTGATTTCGATTATGTAATTTCACGTTCGATAAATTTTACACGACTTAATCTAATTTTTCTTGATGATGCGTCAACTGCTAATCCTCATTCTTTCTATTCTAACAACTGCAGTTACTGCTCAAAATACACCAGCCAAACTAGTTAATCCTTTTGTTGGAACGGGTGGTCACGGACATACATTTCCGGGTGCTACAGTGCCTTTTGGAATGGTGCAGTTGAGCCCCGATACACGTATTGATGGAAGTTGGGATGGCTGTGGCGGTTATCATTACAGCGATTCGCTCATTTATGGATTTTCGCATACACACCTGAGTGGAACTGGCTGTTCAGATTATGGCGATATTTTGCTGATGCCGATGAAAAGCAGTCCAGATTTGAAGCAAAAAAATTATCCAAGTACATTTATTCACAAAGCAGAAAAAGCCGGAGCTGGTTGGTATGAAGTTATTCTTCGCGATCAACAAATCAAAGCCGAATTAACCACAAGCACACGTGTTGGATTTCATCGATATACATATCCAGAAAAGAATGGATATGTAGTGTTGGATTTACTTCACCGCGATGAATTATTGGAAGGAAAAGTGGAACAAGTGGATGATTATACAATCCGCGGAATGCGTCGCAGCAAAGCTTGGGCAAACGATCAAGTTATCTATTTTGAGATCGCCTTCTCTCAAAAAATTTCGGGCATAAATGGGAGTTCTAACAGCACTCAAGGCGATTTAAGGTCAGCCATTCAGTTCGATAACATGAGTAGCAATGAACTCGAAATAAAAGTGGGTGTTTCGTTTAGTTCATT